>NZ_VKHS01000317.1 GCF_014141525.1 Streptomyces calidiresistens | reverse complement strand
GGGTGGGGCGTTCCTCGCCGCGGTCGACGCTCTCCCCGCTCTCGCGACCCCCCTGGATGGAGGGGGAGCCGGGAACGGCACCGGAGCGGTCGCCGCCGGCCTGGAAGGTGTGCAGGTCGTCCAGGGTGAAGCGTTCGGCCGCACCGGGCAGGACTCCCGCGCCGGCGGCCACGGCGCCCACCGTCAGGGCTGCGGACACACCCAACAACCCGGCTCTCGCCGGTGCCTGCTTGCGGTGCGTGCCCCGTCCGGGAGCGGATCGGCGGTGGCGTCCCATCGGCGGCACCGTCCTCCTGGAACTCGACGTCTGCGGTTCGGCCGTGATGATCACGGCAGGGTGAAACCCCGTGCGCTTCACTCGAATGGGTGAGGCGCGTCGGAGTGGACTGTACGGCATCCGGGTGAGAACCCGGGCGCGCGCGCCGGAAACGACCGGATAGCGTGCGTCACATGAGCCCTTCGGACCGTCCCACATCACCGAACTTCCCGGAATCGGGGGACTTTCGCCCCCCTGTCGAGAAGGACCCCGGTCCCTCCCGGCGCGGAGGGAAAGGACGGGAAGGACGGGAAGGACGGGAGGAAAAGGGACGAGGGGAAGGGGGAGAAGGTGTGGAGGGGCTCGTGCGATTGACCGTCTGGGTCCGGGGCCGGGTGCAGGGTGTGGGTTTTCGATGGTTCACCCGTGCCCGGGCGCTGGAGATCGGAGGCCTCACCGGATTCGCGTCCAATCTGGCCGACGGCCGCGTGCAGGTGGTGGCGGAGGGCCCCCGGGAGGGATGCGAGGCCCTGCTGGAGTGGCTGGGCGGCGGCGCCACGCCCGGCGAGGTGAGCGGTGTGACTGAGATGTGGGACACACCCCGCGGTGGTTACCGCGAGTTCTCGATCAGGTGATCGGCGAATGATCGTCGCCCGGGGATTTCCCGTAAAACGCTTGCCATACCCGCTCCCACGTGCGAGGCTGCCGCGCAGATGGTGATCGATTGAACATTCCGTCCCCCGGAGGCCCTTCCCGGGCGGGGGTGGACGGGGTGGCCGAATCGTCCGCGACCCGCGTTTCCGGGCCCGCCCGACGATCGGCACAGGGCGTGATCGTGTTGACCGTCTCCCCTTTTGGTGAGACGCTGAAAGTCCCGCGCTGCCCGGTCGTGTTGCCCGGAAACGGACATCACGCGCGGAGCGGCCCCGCGGGGACAACCCCTCACGACCCACCAACGGCTTCGGTCGGTCACTCAGTGTGGAGGACCATCCATCATGGCAAAGGCGCTTCTCGGATACGTCGGCGGCACCGACCCCCGAGTTCTCGCCGAGATGCGACGGCTTCAGCAGCGCGTTCAGGACCTGGAGACCCAGCTCGTCCGGGTTCAGGCCGAGAACGACGCTCTCGCCGCCGCACGGCGTGACTCGGTGCTCGAAGGCATCGATGTACCCAAGGCGGAGCCCGCTCTGACCTGATTCCCGGCTCGGAAGCGGATCTCCCGCACAGGGAAGAATGCAAGGGACGCTTCGGCGTCCCTTCGTCATGTTCCGGGACCCGCGGGCCCCGGGAGTGTCTCGGACGTCCCCGGGTGGAACGTGTGGTCGGGTACGACGCGACCGCGCCGCGTGCATCCCGGGCGCCCTTCCCGCCCGCTCCCGCTCTCCTCCGCCGAGGAGCGGACCCTCGGCCCGGGCCCCTCTCCGTGCTCGGCTCTCCGTCCGCTCGTGGACCGCTCGGTGCCCACCGCCCTCGCGTGTCCCTCGGCAACAAGCGCGCCGCGCCCGGGAGACCGGTCACCCGGAGGAACGCTCACGGAGTGATGTGCCCCGTGCACCCCGGGTCGAAACGAACAATCCTCCGCCGGCCGCCGGTCCCGGCGGTGTCCGGCCCCCGACCGCCCGCCGACCTCCCGGGAAACCCTTCCCGGGCGAGCCGCTCCACCCGCCCGTACCGGGACGGCGGAGGGGCCGGTACCGGGGTGATCATCCGCAGATGCCCGGTAAAGTCCCGTGGCGTGCACCTCAAGAGCCTGACCCTGCGCGGGTTCAAATCCTTCGCCTCGGCGACCACCTTGCGGTTCGAACCGGGCATCACCTGTGTCGTGGGGCCCAACGGCTCGGGCAAGTCCAACGTCGTGGACGCCCTTTCGTGGGTGATGGGGGAGCAGGGCGCCAAGTCGTTGCGCGGCGGCAAGATGGAGGACGTGATCTTCGCCGGCACCACGGGCCGGCCCCCGCTCGGTCGGGCCGAGGTCTCATTGACCATCGACAACTCCGACGGTGCCCTGCCGATCGACTACACCGAGGTCACCATCACCCGGATCATGTTCCGCAACGGCGGCAGCGAATACCAGATCAACGGTGACACCTGCCGCCTGCTGGACATCCAGGAACTGCTCTCCGATTCCGGTATCGGCCGTGAAATGCACGTCATCGTCGGCCAGGGGCAATTGGATTCGGTACTGCACGCCGACCCCACCGGACGACGGGCCTTCATCGAGGAGGCGGCGGGGGTCCTGAAGCACCGCAAGCGCAAGGAGAAGGCGCTGCGGAAACTCGACGCCATGCAGGCCAACCTCGCCCGGGTGCAGGACCTCACCGAGGAATTGCGCCGACAGCTCAAACCGCTGGGACGACAGGCCGCGGCGGCCCGTCGCGCCGCCGTCATCCAGGCCGAGCTGCGCGACGCCCGTCTGCGGCTGCTCGCCGACGAGTTGGTCGGTCAGCGGGAGGCGCTGCGGGCCGAACTGGCGGACGAGGCCGCCCTGCGCGCCCGGCGGGAGGAGGCCTCCCGCCGCCTGGCCGACGCCGCCCACCGGGAGGCAGCCCTGGAGGAGCAGATCACCGCCCTCGCGCCCCGCCTGGAGACCGCCCGCCGGGCGTGGCACCACCTCTCCCGACTCGACGAGCGGGTGCGCGGCACGGTCGGTCTCGCCGAGGCCCGGGTGACCGCCGCCCGCTCGGACGAGCCGGAGGAGCGTCGGGGCCGGGACCCGGAGGACCTGGAGCGGGAGGCGGCCCGGATCCGGGAACAGGAGGCGGAGTTGACGGCGGCCATGGAGGCCGCCGAGCGCGCGTTGGAGGACACGGCCGAACACCGCTCCTCACTCGAACGCGCCGTGGAGACCGAGGAACGACGTCTCCGGGACGCGAACCGGGCGGCGGCCGACCGTCGCGAGCACCTCGCCCGACTCAACGGTCGGCTCACCGCGGCGAGGGGGCGGGCCGAGGTGGCCGCCGCCGGCATCGCGCGGCTGGTGACCGCTCGCGAGGAGGCGGAGGGCCGGGCCGGGACGGCGGGGGAGCGTCACGGGGAACTGCGGGCCGCCGTGGCCCGGCGCGAGGCGGAGGCGGAGGAACTGGCGGGACGTCTGGAGGCCGCCCGGGCCGCCGCGGAGGAGGCCGATGGCGAGGTGGCCGCCGTCACCGCCGAGCACGCCGAGGCCGAGCGGGAGCGCGCCGCCCTGACGGCACGGCACGAGGCACTGCTGCCGTCACTGCGCCGCCGCGACGGCACCGCCGCGCTCCTGGAGTCCGAGCGGCGCCCGCCCGGCATCCCCGGAACGGTCGCCGAACTCCTCGCCGTCGAGCCGGGGTACGAGGTGGCCGTGGGAGCCGCCCTGGATTCGGCGGCGGACGCACTGGTGGCCGACGGCCCCGACACCGCGATCGAGGCACTGCGGCTGCTGCGGGAGGGGGACGGTGGGCGCGCGGTCCTTCTCCTCACCGATCCGGTGGGGGCCGGGGAGGAGCGGGGCGCTCCGTCCCCGGACGCCGCTCCGGCACCCATCCCCGAGGGTGCGCGCCCCGTCGCGGACCTGCTGTCCGGCCCGCCGGCGGTCCTGGCCGCGGCGCGTTCCCTGCTCGCCCGCACCGTCCTGGTGGCGGACACCGCCCTGGCCCGGGCGGTGGTCGACCGGCACCCCGACCTGACGACCGTCACGCCGGAGGGGGACGTCCTCTCCCGCAGGCTGGCCCGCGGCGGTTCCGCCGGGGCCCCCGGCACGCTGGAGGTCCGGGCCGCCGTGGAGGCGGCCGCGGCCGGCCTGGAGAGCGTCACGGAACGCGCCGCGGAACTGGCGGAGCGACTGGAGACCGCCCGCGCGGCACGGGAGGAGCGACGTGCCGAGGTCGCCGCGCTGGAGCGGGCGACGGCGACCGCCGAACGCGGACGCTCGGAACTCGCCCGGGAACTGGGCGCCCTGGACGGCCGCGCCGGGGCCGCCGGCGCCGAGGCGGAGCGGGCCGCGCGCGAGGTCGAACGCGCCCGGGCGGAACTGGAGCGCGCCCGCGAGGAGGAGGCCGAACTGGCCGAGCGGCTCGCCGTCCTGGAGGAGGACGCGGAGGCCGCGGAGGAACCCGACACGGCCGTACGGGACCGCTTGGCCGCCGACGCGGCCAACGCCCGCCAGACCGAGATGGAGGCCCGGCTCCACCTGCGGACCCACGAGGAGCGGGTGCGCGCGTTGGCGGGACGCGCCGACTCCCTGGACCGGGCCGCCCGGGTCGAACGCGAGGCCCGTGCGCGGGCCGAACGGCGCCGGGCCCGGCGCCGCCACGAGGCCGCCGTCGCCGGTGCCGTGGCCGCCGCCGCCCGGATGCTCTCGGACCGGGTGGCCGTCTCCCTGGCCCGGGCGGAGGCCGATCGTCGGGCGGTCGAGGCGGCCGGGGCGGAACGGGAGGAGGCCCTGGCGGCGGAGCGGCGCCGGGGCCGGGAGCTGAAGGAGGAACTGGACCGGCTGACCGACTCCGTGCACCGCGGGGAGGTGTTGGGAGCGGAGAAGCGGCTGCGCATCGAGCAGTTGGAGACCCGGGCCCTGGAGGAGCTGGGCGTGGAGCCCGACGCGCTGGTGCGCGAGTACGGTCCCGACCAGCCGGTGCCGCCCCCGCCGGCCGCCGAGGGCGAGGAGGTGCCGGCCGATCCGGACCATCCCCGCAACCGGCCGGTGCCCTTCGTCCGCGCCGAGCAGGAGAAGCGGCTGCGGGCCGCCGAGCGCGCCCACCGACAACTGGGAAAGGTCAACCCCCTGGCGCTGGAGGAGTTCGCGGCGCTGGAGGAGCGCCACCGGTTCCTGGGGGAACAACTGGAGGACCTGCGTCGTACCCGGGCGGACCTCCTTCAGGTCGTGAAGGAGGTCGACGAGCGGGTGGAGCAGGTCTTCACCGCCGCCTACCGGGACACGGCCAGGGAGTTCGAGGGCGTCTTCGGACGCCTCTTCCCCGGTGGTGAGGGACGGCTGGTCCTGACCGATCCGGAGAACATGCTCACCACCGGCGTGGACGTGGAGGCGCGTCCGCCCGGGAAGAAGGTCAAGCGGTTGTCGCTGCTCTCGGGCGGGGAGCGCTCGCTCACGGCGGTGGCGCTCCTGGTCTCCATCTTCAAGGCCCGGCCCAGCCCGTTCTACGTGATGGACGAGGTGGAGGCCGCCCTGGACGACACCAACCTGCGTCGGCTCATCGGCATCATGGCGGAGCTTCGGGAGAGTTCGCAGCTCATCGTCATCACCCACCAGAAGCGAACGATGGAGATCGCCGACGCCCTCTACGGGGTCTCCATGCAGGGGGACGGCGTCTCCAAGGTCATCGGGCAGCGATTGGCCCGTTCCGGGGCGGGCGCGGCGGGGTAGGCGCCCCTCCCCCGAGAACCCGGGGGAGTGCCCGAAGGAGGCCGCCCGTGGCCGTGTCGGTTCGTGCCCGACGCCCACCGTGGATTCAAGTGTCGAACGATGTTCCCTCGTGCCTGCCGGGGAAGCGACGTCATCCTCCGCCGGTACTTCGATTTGACTTCACAACTTGAATGATTAATCTCTGGCGGAGTCCATGCGTGCGCCCCGGAGGGGCGGACCGGCCCTGTGTTTTATAC
>NZ_VKHS01000316.1 GCF_014141525.1 Streptomyces calidiresistens | reverse complement strand
GGCCCGGCCCCCGCGCCGACCCCGGCGGGACCCCGTGCGTCTGCTCGCCTTCGAGGCGCTGCGCGCGGTGGACGAGCGCGACGCCTACGCCAACCTGGTGCTGCCGCCGCTGCTGGCCCGCGCCCGGCGCTCCGAGGGACTGGACGACCGCGACGCCGCGCTGGCGACCGAACTGGTCTACGGCACCCTCCGCCGCCAGGGCACCTACGACGCCGTCATCGGGGCCTGCGCCGACCGGCCGCTGAGGGAGATCGACCCGCCCGTCCTGGACGTCCTGTCCCTGGGGGCCCATCAACTGCTCGGCACCCGGATTCCCCGGCACGCCGCCGTCAGCAGCGCCGTCGAACTCGCCCGGGCCGTCCTGGGCCCCGGCCCCGCCGGGTTCGTCAACGCGGTCCTGCGCCGGGTCTCGGAGCGGGACCTCGAGGAGTGGATCGAGCACCTCGCCCCGCCCGCCGACCGCGACCCCGAGGAGTACCTGGCACTGCGGCACGCCCACCCCCGCTGGGTCGTCTCCGCCCTGTGGGACGCGCTGGAGCCCGGCGGCGACCGCACGGACCGGGAGGGCATCGAGGCGCTCCTGGCGGCCGACAACGAACGGCCCGAGGTCACCCTCGTCGCCCGCCCCGGACGGGCCGACCCCGGCGAGCTCCTCGTCGACGGCGCCCTTCCCGGTCGCTGGTCCCCCCACGCGGTCCGTCTGACGGAGGGCGGCGACCCCGGGGCGCTGCCCGCCGTCCGGGAGGGCCGCGCCGGGGTCCAGGACGAGGGGAGCCAGTTGGTCGCCGCGGCCCTGGCCGCCGCCCCGCTGGAGGGCGCCGACACCCGATGGCTGGACGGCTGCGCGGGACCCGGCGGCAAGGCCGCCCTCCTCGCCGCGCTCGCGGCCGGTCGCGGGGCCCGCCTCCTGGCCGTCGAGCGTCGCCCGCACCGGGCCCGGCTGGTCGCCGGCGTCCTGGAGGGCTCGCCCGGCGAGCACCTGACCGTGGCCGCCGACACCACACGTCCCGCCTGGCGACCCGCCTCCTTCGACCGCGTCCTGGTGGACGTGCCCTGCACCGGGCTCGGCGCCCTGCGTCGCCGCCCCGAGGCGCGCTGGCGCCGTCGTCCGGAGGACCTGGAGCGCTTCGCGCCCCTGCAACGGGCCCTGCTCCGGGAGGCCCTGCGCGCCGCGCGTCCCGGTGGCGTGGTGGCCTACGCCACCTGCTCCCCCCACCCGGCGGAGACCCGGGCGGTGGTCGAGGACGTGCTCGCCGGGGCCGGTGCCGGGCCGGCCGGGGCGCCGGCCGCCGAGTGGGTCGACGCCCGCCCCTCGATGCCCGGCGTCCCCCACCTCGGCGACGGTCCGGACGTGCAGCTGTGGCCCCACCTGCACGGCACCGATGCCATGTACCTGGCCCTCCTGCGCCGGGTCGGGTGAGACGGGCGCCGGAACGGGCGATCGGGCCCCGGACCGCTCCCGGCGACGCGGGGTGCCCGATACTGGTCGCATGGCGCAGATCAATCCCAGCATCCTGTCGGCCGACTTCGCCCGCCTCGCCGAGGAGGCCAGGGCGGTGGAGGGGGCCGACTGGCTCCACGTGGACGTCATGGACAACCACTTCGTCCCCAACCTGACGCTGGGCCTGCCCGTCGTCGAGTCGCTGCTGCGGGCCACGGACACGCCGCTCGACTGCCACCTGATGATCGAGGACCCCGATCGGTGGGCCCCCCGCTACGCGGAGGTGGGTGCCGGTTCGGTGACCTTCCACGTGGAGGCCGCCGCGGCCCCGGTTCGGCTGGCCCGTGAGATCCGGGCGCAGGGGGCCCGCGCCTCCATGGCACTGCGTCCGGCCACCCCCGTGGAGCCCTACGAGGACCTGCTCCCCGAACTCGACATGCTGCTGATCATGACGGTCGAACCCGGTTTCGGGGGGCAGGCGTTCCTGGACCTCACCCTGCCCAAGATCCGTCGCGCCCGGCGGATGATCGAGCGCCACGGGCTGGAACTGTGGCTCCAGGTGGACGGCGGGGTGTCCGAGGAGACCATCGAGCGCTGCGCGGAGGCCGGCGCCGATGTCTTCGTCGCCGGCTCCGCGGTCTACGGGGCGCAGGACCCCGCCGCCGCGGTGAAGTCCCTGCGGGCCCGCGCCGAGGCCGTCACGCCGGCGCCCGGGGCGTAGGGGGGCGACCGCGCCCCGTCCCGCCCGTCGGTCGTTCCGGTGGGGTTCGTCCCCGCGCGGTCCGCCGGCCGGCACCCGTCCATCCTCCGTGCACCCTCCGTCCACGCCGGTTCCCCCGGGTCCGCGTCCGGGGCTGCCGGGGAGGGTTCCCGCGCGTTTCACACCGGATGCACCGGCCACGGGTGGCGCCGGCGACCCGTCGGATCTGGGAGGATGAACGTCCCGGGGGACGGGTGGGAGACAGCCGGAAGGACAGTGAGGTGAGCGCGGTGCCGGCCGGAAGGTCAGCCACACGAATGGGACCGGCCGAGCTGATGCAGGCGGCGGCCATGGCTCGCCGTTTCTATCTGGAGGGGAAATCCAAGATCCAGATCGCGGACGAGTTCGGGGTCAGCCGCTTCAAGGTGGCCCGGGTCCTGGAGTCCGCGGTCGAGCACGATCTGGTCCGCATCGAGATCCGCATCCCCGCCGAATTGGACGCCGACCGCTCCGACGCGCTGCGGGCCCGCTTCGGACTGCGTCACGTCGTGGTCACCGAGTCACCCGCGGACGCCCCGGACGACACCCCCGATCCGGAGAACCTGGGGGAGGTCGCCGCCGAACTGCTGGGCGAGCTGGTGACCGAGGGCGACGTGCTCGGCCTGGCCTGGGGGCGGTCGACCATCCACATGGCCGCCGCGCTGGAGAGCCTGGCGCAGTGCACCGTCGTGCAGCTCACCGGCGTCTACGACGCCGGAACCGCCGAGCGCGGCTCGGTGGAGGCGGTTCGCCGGGCCGCGGCGGTCTCGGGGGGCGAGGCGCACCCCATCTACGCCCCGATGCTCCTGCCCGACGCGCAGACCGCCGCCGCGTTGCGGCGACAGACCGGCATCGCGAGCGCCTTCGAGTACTTCGACAAGGTCACCATCGCGGCGGTCTCCATCGGCTCCTGGGAGCCCGGGATCTCCACGGTGCACGACATGCTCTCCGATCGGGAGCGCGCCCACTACGCCTCGCTCGGCGTCGCCGCCGAGATGTCCGCGCACCTGTTCGACTCCGATGGTCGGCGGGTCGGTCGCGACCTGGGGGAGCGGTGCATCACCGTCGAGGCCGACCGGCTCCGGCGCATCCCCGAGGTGGTCGCCATCGCCGGTGGCCGGCGCAAGGCCCCGGCCATCGCTGCGGTGCTCCGTTCGGGGTTGGTGACCAGCCTGGTGACGGACACCGCCGCCGCCGACGAACTGCTCGTGGCCGAGCCGGGCCCCCGGCCGGCCCGCGAGAGGGCCGATCCCGACGTGGAGTGACCGGCTCCCCTCGTCCGGGTCCCGCGGGACCCGGACGAGGGGAGCCGGACCCGCGAACCGGGTGGGCCGACGGGTACCGCCGGGAATCGGCCATAATGAAGCAGGAGCCGCAGCCGGTCTCCCACCCGCAAGCCGTCCCATCGCAGGTGAGAGAGCCGCCATGAGATTCCTCCACGAGGTCCGCCCGCCGTACGACCTGACCTATGACGACGTGTTCATGGTCCCCTCCCGGTCCTCCGTCGGCTCCCGGATGGGGGTGGACCTGACCACCCGCGACGGCACGGGCACCACCATCCCGCTCGTGGTGGCCAACATGACCGCCGTGGCCGGCCGTCGGATGGCCGAGACGGTGGCCCGCCGGGGCGGCCTGGTGGTGATCCCGCAGGACATTCCCATCGAGGTGGTCACCGAGGTCATCGGATGGGTCAAGCGCCGCCACCCGGTCCTGGACACCCCCATCACCCTGGCCCCCGACCAGACCGTCGCCGACGCCATCTCCCTGCTGCCCAAGCGGGCCCACCACGCCGGTGTGGTGATCGAGGACGGCAGGCCGATCGGCGTGGTGACCGACACCGACCTGACCGGCGTGGACCGCTTCACCCGACTGACCGAGGTGATGTCCCGCGACCTGCTGCTGCTCGACGCCGGCCTGGAACCGCGCGAACTCTTCAACCGGCTGGACGCCGCCCACCGCAAGCTGGCCCCGGCGGTGGACGCCGACGGCCGCCTGGTGGGCATCATCACCCGCCGCGGCGCGTTGCGCGCCACCCTCTACACCCCGGCCACCGACGAGCGGGGCGGCCTGCGGGTCGCCGCCGCGGTGGGGGTCAACGGCGATGTGGCCGGGCGGGCCGCCGCCCTGGTGAAGGCCGGGGCCGACACCCTGGTGGTGGACACCGCCCACGGGCACCAGGAATCGATGATCTCCGCCCTGCGCGCCGTGCGCTCCCTGGACCCGCGGGTGCCGGTGGTGGCGGGCAACGTGGTCTCCGCCGAGGGCGTGCGCGACCTGATCGAGGCGGGCGCGGACATCGTCAAGGTGGGGGTGGGGCCGGGTGCCATGTGCACCACCCGCATGATGACGGGCGTGGGACGCCCGCAGTTCTCCGCCGTGCTGGAGTGCGCCGAGCAGGCCCGCCGGATGGGCCGCCACGTGTGGGCCGACGGCGGCGTCCGCCACCCCCGCGACGTGGCCATGGCCCTGGCGGCCGGCGCCTCCAACGTCATGATCGGTTCCTGGTTCGCCGGCACCCACGAGTCCCCCGGTGACCTCCAGCAGGCCGCCGACGGCCGGTGGTACAAGGAGAGCTTCGGGATGGCCTCCGCGCGGGCGGTCCGCAACCGCACGGCCGAGGACTCGCCCTACGACCGGGCGCGCAAGGCGCTCTTCGAGGAGGGCATCTCCACCTCCCGGATGTTCCTGGACCCCGCCAGGCCCGGCGTGGAGGACCTCATCGACTCCATCGTGGCGGGGGTGCGCTCGGCCTGCACCTACGCCGGAGCGGCCTCCCTGGAGGAGTTCGCCGAGCGGGCGGTGGTCGGGGTGCAGAGCGCCTCCGGCTTCGCCGAGGGCAAGCCGCTGCACGCCAGCTGGGGCTGACGGCCCCCTGCCCCCGGGGCGGTGTCCGCGCCGCCCCGGGGATCGCGGTGGGCGGGGGGCCGTGGTGTACTGCCCGGGTGCGACACGACGATGTTCCCGGGGGGCCCGGTGGCTCCGGCACGCCCCCCACCGGCCTGGACGCCCTGGACGAGCGGATCGTGCGGGCGCTGGCCGAGGACGCCCGCCGGGCGTACGCCGACATCGGCGCCGAGGTCGGTCTCTCGGCCCCCGCCGTCAAGCGCCGGGTGGATCGACTGCGGGCGCGCGGGGCCATCACCGGCTTCACGGTGCGGATCGATCCGGCGGTGATGGGGCGCGGCACCGAGGGATTGATCGAGCTGTACTGCCGTTCGCGCACCGCGCCGGCCGACATCCGGCGCGCCCTGGCCCGCTACCCGGAGGTGGCCTCGGCCTCCACGGTCACCGGTGAGGCGGACGCCGTGGTGCAGGTCTTCGCCTCCGACATGCGGCACTTCGAGCGGGTGCTGGAACGCATCGCCGGGGAGGACTTCGTGGAGCGGACGAAGTCCGTCCTGGTGCTCTCCCCGCTGCTGCGCCGGCACGCCCCGGACCTCCCGGCCTGAGCGCCCCACCGGTTCCCCTTCCGGTGGGTTCCGGCCGGTGCAACGAATCGCCGTCGGCCGACGGGAAAACGCAACGAAAACCGCCCGGACGCGCAATCGGCGCTCCTTGTCGCGCCCGCCCGGCGCCCGTTAGCGTCGACGGTGTTCCCACAGCATCGGTGGTGTTCCCGGCCGGCCGCCGGTCCGCGCCGGTGAACGCCCCGTCCACCGGTCGTCCCGCCCCGAGGTGCCATGCCC
>NZ_VKHS01000315.1 GCF_014141525.1 Streptomyces calidiresistens | reverse complement strand
CCGGGGAGCGCCCCGCGGGAAACCCCGCCCCCCGGACCGGCGGCGACCGCGACTCCGCCGTCACCGCCCTCGCCCTGGCCGCCGGCCGGGGCGACCGGGAGGCACTGGAGGCCTTCGTCCGCGAGACCCGGATGGACGTCTGGCGCTTCACCGCCCACCTCTGCGGCGACATCGGGGCGGCCGACGACCTCACCCAGGAGACCTACCTGCGGGCCCTGCGCGGACTGGCCTCGTACGAGGGCCGGTCCTGCGCCCGTTCCTGGCTGCTGTCCATCGCCCGCCGCGCGGTGGTGGACCGGTACCGCTCCGCCGCCCGCCGACCCGTCGTCACGGCGGCCGAGAACTGGCAGCTGGTCGCCGAGCGGTCCCAGCCGCGCGGTGTGCCGGGCTTCGACGAGGGCGTGGCCCTGCGCGAGTTGCTGGAACTGCTCCCGGCCGAGCGGCAGGAGGCGTTCGTGCTCACCCGCGTGCTCGGCCTGCCCTACGCGGACGCGGCCCGGCTGCTGGGCTGCCCCATCGGCACCGTCCGCTCCCGGGTGGCCAGGGCCCGGGCGGACCTGATGGAGGCGCTGGGGCCCGTGTCGTCCGGGATGTCGGCCGCCGCCTGACCGGTCGGGGCGGCGGGCGGTGCCGTCCGCCGCCCCGACCGGGGCCCTCACCGCGCCATGAGTTCCCGGATCGCCCCCACCACTTCCCCCGGCGCCTCCTCCGCCATGAAGTGCCCCCGGTCGAGGGTGACGTGCCGGAGGTCCGGCGCCCACGCCCGCCACAGGGCGGCGGCGTCGTACCCCAGCGCGGCCCCCCAGTCCTGCTGGAGCACGGTCACCGGCATCCGCAGGCGGTTGCCGGCCGCGCGGTCCGCGAGGTCGTGTTCGCGGTCGATCCCGGCCGAGGCCCGGTAATCGGCGACGACGGAGGGGACGGCGGCCCGACATGCCGCCAGGTAGGCCTCCCGGACATCGGCCGGGATCGAACGGGGGTCCACCGTCCAGGCGTCGAGGAAGTGGCCGAAGAAGTCGTCCGGCGCCGCCCCGATCAGCCGCTCGGGCAGTCCCGGCGGCTGGGCCATGAGGAAGAGGTGGAAGCCGACGGCGGCGGTGACTCCGCGCATCACCTCCCAGGTGTCGGCGGTGGGCAGGACGTCCAGGCAGGCGAGCCGGGTGACGGCGTCGGGGTGGTCGAGCCCGGCGCGGAAGGCCACCAGAGCGCCCCGGTCGTGCCCCACCAGTGCGAACCGCTCGTGCCCCAGTTCCCGGGCCAGGGCGACGACGTCCGCGGCCATCGCCCGCTTGGAGTAGACGGTGCCGTCGGGATCGGCGGGCTTGTCACTGGCGCCGTAGCCCCGCAGGTCGGGACAGAGGACGGTGTGGTCGGTGGCCAGGTCGGCCGCGACGTGCCGCCACATGAGGTGGGTCTGCGGGAAGCCGTGCAGCAGCACGATCGCCGGGCCCGCACCGCCCACGGCGGTGTGCAGCGCGACCTTCCGCGGACCACCGGGCCCGGGGGAGCCGGCCACGGTGACGCGCCGTTGCCCGAAGCCGGGGATGACGGGGTGCGGAGGGGATGCGGGGGACGTGTCGGTCATGCGGGTTCCTCTCCCGGGGCGCCCCGACTCGGGACCGCCCCGGTGCTGCTCGAGCGCCTCACCCGGGAGGGGGACCTCACGATCCACCACCGCTCCCGGGGACCGACGGCTGCCGGTCGTCCCCAGCCTGTGGGGCGCGAATGAGCATTCGATGAGCGGACTACCGTGGGCGGGGACGGCGCTCCGACCGCAAGCGCCCCGCCGGGCGGATCCCGGCGCACATCCGCCGACCCCAGGAGGAGCCCCCGGAGATGTCCCACGGGCAACCCCGGACGCCCGTCCGGTTCGACGTGCTGGGTCCGCTCACCGCCCGGGACCCCGCCGACCGCCCGATCCCCCTGCGCGGGCCCCGGCACCGGGCCCTGCTGGCCCGGCTGATCATCGCCCGGGGTCGCGTGGTCCCGCTCCCCCGGCTGGTGGCGGATTTGTGGCCGGAGCCGCCGGCCTCGGCGGTACCCACGGTGCGGACCTTCGTGGCGGCGCTGCGCCGCGCCCTGGAGCCCGACCGACCGCCCCGCTCCCCCGCCCGGCTCCTGGTCACCGAGGGCCCCGGGTACGCGCTGCGCGCCGAGGCGGAGGCGGTGGACGCCCGTCGCTTCGAGCGGGCCGTGGCCTCGGCCGCCGGAGTCCCGGCGGCCGAGGCGTTCGACTCCCTGCGGGAGGCCCGGGACCTGTGGCGCGGCCCGGCCCTGGCGGACTTCACCGGGGAACCCTGGGCCCGGGGTGAGCGCCTTCGGCTGGAGGAACTGCGGCTGCACGCGGTCGAGCGGTGGGCGGCGGCCGGCCTGGAGCTGGGTCGGACCGCCGAGGTCGCGGCCGACCTGGCGGCGCACACCGAGGACCATCCCGACCGTGAGGAGGGCCGGCGTCTGCTGGCCCTCGCCCTGTATCGCTCCGGACGGCAGGGTGAGGCGTTGGGGGTTCTGCGCCGGGCCCGCTCGGCACTGCTCGGGAAGTTCGGGGTGGACCCGGGGCCGGCGTTGCGGGCCCTGGAGACGGACATCCTCCACCAGGCGCCCCACCTGACCCCCACCCCCGGGGCGGGAACGACGGCCGGGCCGGCCGGGGACCCCACCGAACGGCTCTGGGCGAGCGCCACCGCGGCCTGGGACCGCACCGTCCCGGCGGGGTCACGGGCACGGTTGGAATCCACCGCCGGCCTCCTGCGACGGTTGGCCCTCACCGGCCCCCGGGGTCTTCCCGAGGCCCGCCGCCACCGGTGGTCCGCCGTGGAGGCCGCCGAGGAGTTGGGCGACCCGGAGCTCACCGCCCGGGTGATCGGGCTGTACGACGTGCCCGCCCTGTGGACCCGGCTGGACGACCCGGCGCGGGCGGCGCGGGTGGTGGCCGCCGCGGAACGCACCCTCGCGGCCCTGCCCGCCGGGACCCGGGAGTCGGTGCGGGCCCCCCTGCTGGCCACCGTCGCCCTGGAGTCGCGGGGCACCACCGACGGGCGCGGAACCCGGGCCGCCCGGGAGGCCGAGGCGATCGCGCGACGCTCCGGGGACCCCGGCCTGTTGGCCCTCGCCCTCAACGCGGTGTTCATGCAGTCCTTCCACCGCCCCGGCGGGGCCCGGCACCGGGACGCCGTGGGGGCCGAACTGGTCCGGCTCTCGGCCCGCCACGGCCTGCCCGCCCACGAGGTGCTCGGCCGGCTGATCCGGCTCCAGGCCGGGGCCGCCCTCGGGGACCGGGCGGGCGCGGAGGAACACGCCGTCGCGGCGGACCGGCTCGCCGAGCGGCACGAACTGCCGCTGGTGCGGGTCTTCACCGACGGGTGGGCCGCGCTGCGGGTCGCCGAGGACGCCGACCCCGGGGACCCGGCCTCCGTCGAACGGGCCGAACGGGCCCTGCGGGCCGCCGCCGATCGCCGCGCGGGCTGCGGGATGCCCGGCCTGGAGGAGGGTCTGCGCGCCCTCTCGCTGGTGGCGCTGCGGGTGGCCCTCCGGCAGCCGCCGCGGCCGTCGGACCACACCGATCCCGGGCCCCATCGGGCATGGATCCGTCCCCTGCTGCTCGCCTCGGCCGGGCGGACCGCCGAGGCGGTCGCGGCGCTGCGCGCGGCCCCCGACCCGCCGCCCGGTGTGACGGCGGAGGCGCTGTGGTGCCTGCTGGGGCGGGCGGCCGTGCTCGCCGGGGACGCCGATACCGCGCGTCGGGTGCGGCGCGCCCTGGCCCCGGCCGCCGGTGAGGTGGCCGGGGCCGGCACCGGGATGCTCACCGCGGGGCCGGTCGACGACCACCTGGCCGACCTGACCGACCTGACCGGCAGGACCTGACCGGCAGGACCGGTCCGGCCGGGCCGGCCGGCTCGGACACCGACGCGCCCTCCGGCACCACCTGAACCATCCGACGGCACGGACCCCGGCCGGCACGGAGCGGGCGGCACCCATCCCGGTGTGCGCGATCCGGGGACCGCCCGCGCCCGGTGCGCGACCACCCCACCGGCACGAGGGCCGCGCACCCGGCGCGGCTCGGCCCCGGCCGGGAACGCCGCCGCCCCCGGGCGGGGGCCCGGGGGCGGTCGGAACGGTCGCGGGCGCGGCGGCCCACCGGCTCAGGAGGCGTCGAGCAACTTCAGCTCCGGGTGGGCGCTGCCGCCCTCGATCGCCGTCGAGGAGAGGTGGGAGACCACCTTGTCGTCCGTGGGGTCCAGCGCCGGGTCCTCGTGCACCACCAGGTGCTCGTAGGTGGTCGATCGCTGGGCGGGCACCCGGCCGGCGGCGCGGATCAGGTGCAGCAACTCCAACCGGTTGGACCGGTGTTTGGCGCCGGCCGAGGAGACCACGTTCTCCTCCAGCATCACCGAGCCCAGGTCGTCGGCGCCGTAGTGCAGCGAGAGCTGGCCGATCTCCTTGCCCGTGGTCAGCCACGACCCCTGGATGTGCGCGACGTTGTCCAGGAAGAGCCGTGCCACGGCGATCATCCGCAGGTACTCGAAGATCGTCGCCTGCGTGCGCCCGCGCAGCTTGTTGTTCTGCGGCTGGTAGGTGTACGGGATGAACGCCCGGAAGCCGCCGGTGCGGTCCTGCACGTCGCGGATCATCCGCAGGTGCTCGATCCGCTCGGCGTTGGTCTCGCCGGTGCCCATCAGCATGGTGGTGGTGGACTCCACGCCCAGCCGGTGGGCGATCTCCATGATCTCCAACCACCGCTCGCCGGACTCCTTGAGCGGCGCGATCGCGGTGCGGGGCCGTTCGGGCAGCAGCTCGGCGCCGGCCCCGGCGAAGGAGTCCAGCCCGGCCTCCTTCAGCCGGCGGATCGCCTCCTCGGGATCGACCCCGGAGATCCGCGCCATGTGGTCCACCTCGGAGGCGCCCAGCGAGTGGATCACCAGCTGCGGGTAGGCCTCCTTGATCGCGGAGAAGTGCCGCTCGTAGTACTCCACGCCGAAGTCGGGGTGGTGCCCGCCCTGGAACATGATCTGCGTGCCGCCGAGCCGGACGGTCTCCTCACAGCGCCGCAGGATGTCCGACAGGTCCCGCACCCACACGTCCTCGCTCTTGGGAGGGGCGTAGAAGGCGCAGAACTTGCAGGCCGTCACACAGGCGTTGGTGTAGTTGATGTTCCGCTCGATGATGTACGTCGCGATGTGCTCGGTGCCCGCGTAGCGGCGGCGGCGCACGGCGTCGGCGGCGGCGCCCAGCGCGTGCAGCGGCGCGTGCCGGTACAACTCCAGCGCCTCCCCGGGGGAGATCCGGCCGCCCTCGGCGGCACGGTCGAGGACCGGCTGGAGCTCGGGGCTGCGGGCCATGGAGCGCGTCCCTTCGGCGAGGTGGGGCACCGGCCGCCCCGGGGCCCGGCCCCGGTCCGCGACGCCCGGCACCGGGGTCGGCTCCAGCGTACGCGGTGGTCAGCGGAGCCGAACGACGCCCTCGTGGGAGGCGTCGGGGTGCACGGCCCTGAAGGCGGCGGCCCCCTCGTCCCCCTCCACCGCCTCCAGCACCGTCTCGAAGACCCCGGTGGCACAGACACCGGGGGAGCCGGAATCCGCCTCGTCGAGTTCGGCGTCGAAGCGCACCTCACCGCCCTGCCCGTCGACGGAGACGAGGGTGAGCACGTCGGTGCAGGTGCTCGCGCCGATCAGCGGGGTGTGCGTCATGCTCCCCACCCGGTCGCCGACCCCGCCGGCCTCCAGCACGATCTCCACCCGGCCGGAGGGGATGCCGCCCAACATGGTGACCTCTCCCTCCCAGGTGCCGATCCAGGCGTCGGGCAGGGCCTCCGCCCCGGGGGAGGCCACGGGGTCGGGGGCCGGATCGGGCCCGGGGTCGGTTCCGTC
>NZ_VKHS01000314.1 GCF_014141525.1 Streptomyces calidiresistens | reverse complement strand
GGGGCGGACCGTCCGGTCCGCCCCCGCCCGCTCGCCCGGGGGCCGGCGTCAGGAGACGCCGAGCTCCTTGGCCTTGGCCTTGAGGTCGTCCAGGCCACCGCACATGAAGAACGCCTGCTCGGGGAAGTGGTCGTACTCGCCGTCGGCGATCGCGTTGAACGCGGTGATCGACTCGTCGAGCGAGACGTCCGAGCCGTCCATGCCGGTGAACTGCTTCGCCGCGTGGGTGTTCTGCGACAGGAAGCGCTCGATCCGACGGGCGCGGTGGACGGTGAGCTTGTCCTCCTCGCCCAGCTCGTCGATACCGAGGATGGCGATGATGTCCTGGAGGTCCTTGTACTTCTGCAGGATCCCCTTGACCCGGGTCGCGCAGTCGTAGTGCTCCTGGCTGATGAAGCGCGGGTCCAGGATCCGGGAGGTGGAGTCCAGCGGGTCCACCGCCGGGTAGATGCCCTTCTCCGAGATCGGACGCGAGAGCACCGTGGTGGCGTCCAGGTGGGCGAAGGTGGTCGCCGGCGCCGGGTCGGTCAGGTCGTCCGCGGGGACGTAGATCGCCTGCATGGAGGTGATCGAGTGACCGCGGGTCGAGGTGATCCGCTCCTGGAGCTGACCCATCTCGTCCGCCAGGTTCGGCTGGTAACCCACCGCGGAGGGCATGCGGCCCAGCAGGGTGGAGACCTCGGAACCGGCCTGGGTGAAGCGGAAGATGTTGTCGATGAAGAACAGCACGTCCTGCTTCTGCACATCGCGGAAGTACTCCGCCATGGTCAGACCGGCCAGGGCGACGCGCAGCCGGGTCCCCGGCGGCTCGTCCATCTGGCCGAAGACGAGGGCGGTCTGCGGGAGCACGCCCGAGTCCGCCATCTCCTCGATCAGGTCGTTGCCCTCACGGGTGCGCTCGCCCACGCCCGCGAAGACCGACACACCCTCGTGCAGCTTCGCCACACGCATGATCATTTCCTGGATGAGGACGGTCTTGCCCACACCCGCGCCGCCGAAGAGGCCGATCTTGCCGCCCTTGACGTAGGGGGTCAGCAGGTCGACGACCTTCAGGCCGGTCTCGAACATCTCGGTCTTGGACTCGAGCTGGTCGAAGTCGGGGGCCTTGCGGTGGATCGGCCAGCGCTCGGTGATCTCCGACTCGGCCTCGGGCTCGTTGAGGATGTGCCCCAGGGTGTTGAACACCCGGCCCTTGGTGACGTCGCCGACCGGCACGGTGATGCCGGCGCCGGTGTCGGTCACCGGGGCCTGGCGGACCAGGCCGTCGGTGGGCTCCATGGCGATGGAGCGGACCAGGCCCTCACCGAGGTGCTGGGCGACCTCGAGGGTCAGCGTCTTGGTGGCGCCCGGCTTGGCCGGGTCCATCACCTCGACGTTGAGGGCGTTGTAGATGTCGGGCATCGCGTCGACGGGGAACTCCACGTCGACGACCGGGCCGATGACCCGCGCGACGCGGCCCGTCGCCGTCGTCTCAGCAGCAGTAGTCATGGTTACCTGTCACTCCCCGCGGTCGCGTCGGCCAGGGCGCTGGCACCGCCGACGATCTCGCTGATTTCCTGGGTGATGTCGGCCTGGCGGGCCGCGTTGGCAAGCCGCGTGAGCGACTTGATGAGGTCTTCCGCGTTGTCGGTGGCCGACTTCATGGCCCGCCGGCGGGCGGCGTGCTCGGAGGCCGCCGCCTGGAGCAGCGCGTTGTAGACGCGGCTCTCCACGTAGCGCGGCAGGAGCGCGTCCAGCACCCGTTCGGGGCTCGGCTCGAAGTCGTACAGCGGGCGTGCCTCCTTGCCCTTGACGAACACCGCCGCGGAGGCTTCCGCGGTGTGCTCGAAGGCCAGCGGCAGCATCCGCCGGTCCACCGGGGTCTGCGTCATCATCGAGACGAACTCGGTGAAGACGATGTGCAGTTCGTCCACCCCGCCGTCCGCCGTCGCCTTCTCGATGGAGGCGATCAGCGGCTCGGCCACGGCCTTGGCGTCGGCGTAGGTCGGGCTGTCGGTGAAGCCCGTCCACGACTGCCGCACCGGACGCTCGCGGAAGGCGTAGTAGGACACGCCCTTGCGACCGACGACGTAGCTGTCGACCTGCTTGCCCTCGGAGACCAGCCGGGCGGTGAGGCTCTCGGCGGCCTTGATGGCGTTGCTGGAGTAGCCGCCGGCCAGGCCGCGGTCGCTGGTGATCAGCAGGACCGCGGCACGCACCGGACGCTCGACCTCGGTGGTGAGCGGGTGCTTCACCTCGGAGGTGTGCGCGACCGCCGTGACGGCGGCGGTCAGCTCGTCGGCGTACGGAGTGGAGGCCGCCACCTTGCGCTGCGCCTTGACGATGCGCGAGGCGGCGATCATCTCCATCGCCTTGGTGATCTTCTTGGTCGCCGTGACGGACTTGATCCGTCGCTTGTAGACCCTGAGCTGGGCTCCCATGCTCAGCCCTCGCCCAGGAGCTTGCCGTCCGCGGTCTCGAACTGCTGCTTGAACTCGTTCACCGCGACACCGATGGCGGAGACGGTGTCCTTGGACATCTTCCCGCCCTCACGGATGGAGGTCATCAGGTCCTTCTTCTCGCGGCCGAGCCAGTCCAGCAGCTCGCGCTCGAAGCGGCGGATCTCGGTGACCGGGATGTCGTCCATCAGGCCGTTGGTGCCGGCCCAGACGGAGACCACCTGGTTCTCGGTGGGGAAGGGGTTGTACTGCTCCTGCTTGAGCAGCTCCACCATCCGCTTGCCGCGCTCCAGCGCCGCCTTGGAGGCCGCGTCCAGGTCGGAACCGAAGGCGGCGAACGCCTCCAGCTCGCGGTACTGGGCGAGGTCCACCCGCAGCGAACCGGTGATCTGCTTCATCGCCGGGTGCTGGGCGGAGCCACCCACACGGGAGACGGAGATACCGACGTTCAGCGCCGGGCGGACGCCCGAGTTGAACAGGTCCGACTCCAGGAAGCACTGACCGTCGGTGATGGAGATCACGTTGGTCGGGATGAACGCGGAGACGTCGTTGGCCTTGGTCTCGACGATCGGCAGGCCGGTCATGGAACCGGAGCCCATCTCGTCGGAGAGCTTGGCGCAGCGCTCCAGCAGCCGGGAGTGCAGGTAGAAGACGTCGCCCGGGTAGGCCTCGCGGCCCGGCGGACGGCGCAGCAGCAGGGACACGGCGCGGTAGGCGTCGGCCTGCTTGGACAGGTCGTCGAAGATGATCAGGACGTGCTTGCCCTGGTACATCCAGTGCTGGCCGATGGCCGAGCCGGTGTAGGGGGCCAGGTACTTGAAGCCGGCCGGGTCGGAGGCGGGAGCGGCGACGATCGTCGTGTACTCCAGCGCGCCGTTCTCCTCCAGGGCGGCCCGCACCGAGGCGATGGTGGAGCCCTTCTGGCCGATGGCGACGTAGATGCAGCGGACCTGCTTGGACGGGTCGCCGGAGCGCCAGTTGTCCCGCTGGTTGATGATCGTGTCGACCGCGAGGGCGGTCTTGCCGGTCTGCCGGTCGCCGATGATCAGCTGGCGCTGACCGCGGCCGATCGGGGTCATGGTGTCGACGGCCTTGTAGCCGGTCTCCATGGGCTCGTGGACCGACTTGCGGGCCATGACGCCGGGGGCCTGCAGTTCGAGGGCGCGGCGGCCCTCGGTCTCGATCTCGCCGAGGCCGTCGACCGGGTTGCCCAGCGGGTCCACGACGCGGCCGAGGTAGCCGTCGCCGACCGCCACCGAGAGGACCTCGCCGGTGCGGCGCACCGGCTGACCCTCCTCGATGCCGTTGAACTCGCCGAGGACGATCGCGCCGATCTCGCGCTCCTCGAGGTTGAGGGCGAGGCCGAGCGTGCCGTCCTGGAAGGTCAGCAGCTCGTTCGCCATCGCCGAGGGCAGCCCCTCGACCTTCGCGATGCCGTCGCCGGCAACGCTGACCGTCCCGACCTCTTCCCGCGAGGCCGCGTCCGGCGTGTACGACTGGACGAACGACTCCAGTGCGTCCCGGATCTCATCCGGCCGGATCGTGAGCTCCGCCATCTGGGTTCCCTGCTCTCCTTGTTGGGACCGTAAGTTCTTCGTACGGCCCAACTCGGGCCGCTGAATATGCTTCTTGAGTTGGTGTGCGTCGCCGCCGGGGCGGGACGGGACGGGGTCGGGGTCTCGGCGACTCAGTCGCCCATGCGCCGGGAGACCTCGTCCAGTCGCTGGGCGATGGTGCCCTGGATGACCTCGTCGCCGATCCGCACCGAGATCCCGCCGAGGACCCGGGGGTCCACGTCGAGGTTCAGCTGGATCGCGCGGCCGTAGAGCCTGCCCAGTGCCTCGCCCAGGCGTCGCCGCTGGGTGTCGGTGAGGGGCACCGCGCTGGTGACGACCGCCACCGACCGGTTGCGCCGCTCGGCCGCGATCCGGGACAGGGACTCCAGGCCCCCCTCCAGGCTACGGCCCCGCGGGTGCTGCACCAGGCGCAGCACCAGGCGCTCGGTCACCGGACGGGTCCGGCCGCCCAGCAGGCGGCGGATGAGCAGCGCCCGCGCCTCGCGGCGGTCCTCCGAGCCCTCGCCGCCGGCGAGGGCCGCGCGCAGCTCCGGGGAGGAGGCGACGATCCGGGAGAACCGGAACAGCTCGTCCTCCACCGCGTCCAGGGTGCCGTCGCGCTCGGCGGAGATCAGCTCGGCGTTGTCCGCGAGCTCCTCCAGCGCGTCGACCAGGTCACGGGGGGCGGACCAGCGGGAGCGGACCATCCCGGAGACCAGGTCGACGGTCTCCCCGCCGACCTGCCCGGTGAGGAGCCGGCCGACCAGACCGGCCTTGGCCTCACCGGGCTGGGACGGGTCGGTGAGCGCGCGGCGCAGCCCGACCTCGCGGTCCAGCAGCGCCGTGACCGAGGCCAGCTCGTCGGAGAGCACCGTGGTGTCCACCGACGTGCTGCCGGCCAGCACGCTCAGTCGCTCCCGGGCCGACGCCAGCGCCTCGCGGCTGGCCGATCCGACCGCCCTCATCGGGCCGCCTCGGCGGTGTCGGCGCGCCCCTCGAGCTCGTCGAGGAAGCGGTCGATGACACGGCTCTGGCGGGCGTGGTCCTCGAGGGACTCGCCGACCAGACGCCCGGCCAGGTCGGTGGCGAGCCGACCGATGTCCTGGCGCAGGGTCTCGGTGGCCTGCCGGCGGTCGGCCTCGATCTGGGCGTGCCCGGCGGCGATGATCTCCTCGCGCTGCCGCTGACCCTCCTCGCGCATCTCGGCGATGAGCGCGGCACCCTGCTCCTGCGCCTCCTGGCGCAGACGGGCGGCCTCGTGACGGGCCTCCGCCAGCTGGGTGCGGTACTCCTCGAGGGTCTGTCGGGCCTCGGCCTGCGTGGCCTCCGCCTTCTCGATCCCACCCTCGATCGCCTCCCGCCGCTCTTCCAGCGCGCGGTTGATGATGGGGAGCAGCTTGAAGTGGAAGGCGGAGTAGACGACGCCGATCGCGAACAGACCGATGAAGATCTCGGGCCAGACGGGCAGCAGAGGGCTCTGCGGCTCGTCGGCGGCCAGCTGAATCAGCATGGTGGACCTTTCGTCGATGTCGGCTTCGGAAAAGTCCGTCAGTAGATGAACGGAACGACGAAGCCGATCAGGGCCAGGGCCTCGACGAGCGCGAAGCCGAGCAGCATGTTCTGACGGATGAGGCCGGCCGCCTCGGGCTGGCGGGCGATGGCCTGGACACCGTTACCGAAGATGTAGCCGATGCCGATACCGGCGCCGATCACGCCGAGGCCGTAGCCGACGGTGCCGATGTTGCCCTCAATGGCGGCAAGGGTCTCGAAAGCAGCGGACATGTCCGTGGTTCCTTCTCTTGGTGGGCCGGTGGGGGTGTGTCCACCGGACGTCTGCGGTGCGGGGCCCGGGCCGGGCCCCCGAGGGGGGTGGTT
>NZ_VKHS01000313.1 GCF_014141525.1 Streptomyces calidiresistens | reverse complement strand
GTGGGGTACGGGGCCGCAACTGAACAACGGGGGTCGATGGGTATGGCGCGGGCGTCGGATTGGTCGCCGGTGGAGATGGGTTCGGATCCCACCCCGGGGGATCCGGATCGCATCGAGCGGCTGGGCAACAAGCTGGAGGAGTTCGCGGAGGACGTCTTCACCGCCCTGGGCAAGGTCCGTGCGATGGGCGAGGAGGGGGCCCTCGCCTCTTTTGTGGGGGAGAGCGCGGAGGCGTACCGGGATCGCTTCGACAAGCTCCCGCCGGATCTGGACAAGTTGCACACCTCCTACGACCTGGCCGCGCAGGCCCTGCTCACCTACGCGCCGAAGCTGCGGGAGGCGCAGGGGGATGCGGATCGGGCGTTGAACCGGGCGATCGAGGCCCGGGAGGAACTCTCCACCGCCCAATCCTGGTTGGAGCGGGCGACCTCGGCCCTGGAGGACGCCGAGGAGGCGGCGGAGCCGCCGGATGAGGGCGAGGTCGCCGCCGAGGTCCGCCGCGCCCTGACCGACGCGGAGACCGACAAGGGCGACGCCGAGACCGCCGTCACCGACGCCCGCGAAAAACTCGACCTCGCCATCGCGCTGGCCGGCCAGGCCAAGGAGCTGCGCGAGGAAGCCGCGCAAAAGTGCAAGGCGGACCTCGAAGAAGCCTCGGAAGCGGGAATCCCGAATCGCAAGTGGTGGCAGAAGGCCGCCGATTGGGTGGTGGACAACTGGGACACCATCGTCGCCGTCGCCAAGGTCGTCGTCGCGGTGGTCGGCATCATCGCCATGATCATCGGCGGGCCCCTGGCGTGGCTGGTCCTGGCCGCCGCCCTGATCGTGTTGGCCGACACGTTGATCGACTACGCCAACGGCGACGCCACCTTGTGGGATGTGGGCTTCGCGGCCCTGGACTGCATCCCCGGTTTCAAGGGCCTCACCACCGCCGCCGGACTGGTATCCGGCATGAGGACCGGGTTGAAGGGCCTGGCCACAGGGGCCGCGGGGTTGGGCAGGAGCGTGCGCAAGCAGGCCGTGAAGATGGTCGGCCGCAACGGTTGTGGCGATCCCGTCGACGTGGCCACCGGCGAGGTGTTCATGTCCGCCACCGACGTGGAGTTGCCCGGCATCCTTCCTCTGGTGATCGAGCGGCACCACATATCCGGCTACCGCGAGGGGCGCTGCTTCGGGCGCTCCTGGGCCTCCACCCTCGACCAGCGGCTGACGCTGGAGGACCGCGGGGTGCGTTTCCACACCGAGGACGGGATGTCCTTGCTCTACCCCGTCCCGCAGGCCGACCCGGACCATCCGGTGCTACCGGTCGAGGGGCCCCGCTGGTCCCTGGCATGGGACGGCGTCCCCGGCACACCACTGACCGTGTACCAGCGGGAGAACGGCCGCACGCTGCACTTCGCCCCGGTGGCCGGTCGGTCCGGCGCCGAACTGCCTCTGGTCGCGATCACCGACCGCAACGACAACCGCGTCGACTTCCTCCATGACGAGGACGGTGTTCTCAGCGAACTGAAGCACTCGGGTGGTTACCGGGTGGGGGTCACCGTTCGGGGCGAACGCGTCGTCTCCCTCGTTCTGAAGTCCGATCCGGATGAACCGACCCTCGTGACCTACGACCACGACGACGCCGGCAACCTCGCCCGCATCCACAACTCCTCCGGTCTGCCATTGCGCCTGTGGTACGACGAGGATCACCGGCTCATCCGGTGGGAGGACCGCAACGGCATCTGGTACCGGTACGAGTACGACGACGCGGGACGTTGCGTGTTCTCCACCGGGACCGAGCGGGCGATGGAGTACCGGTACCGGTACGACACCGCTGATCATCGCACCCGGGCAACGAACAGCCTCGGCCACACCACCGTCCACCGGTTCAACGACAGTTACCAACTGATCTCCCGAGCCGATCCCCTCGGGGGCACGAGCCACCGGTCATGGGACCGTTACGACCGACTCCTGAGCTTCACCGATCCGCTCGGCAGAACCATGACGATGGAGTGGGACGAGCGGGGCGACCTCATCGGAACACGGTTGCCCGACGGCACCACCTCCACCGCTCGTTTCAACGAATCGGGCCTGCCCGTGGAACTGGTCGCCCATGACGGAGCGGTCTGGCGACAGGAGTGGGACGAACGCGGCAACTGTCTGTCGATCACGGCCCCCGACGGTGCCACCACCACCTTCACCCGGGACCGTACCGGTGCTCTCGGCTCGCTGACCGATGCCGAGGGCGCCGTGTTGCGTCGCACCAACTCCCCCGCCGGTCTGCCGGTGTCCGTGATCGACCCGCTGGGTGCCGAGACCCGCTACCGCTATGACGCGTTCGGCCGGACCGTCGCCGTGATCGACCATTTCGGCGCGGTCATCGAGCAGTCCTGGACCGTTGAGGGTCTGCTCGCCTCCCGGTCGGGCCCGGATGGCGCCATCGAGAAGTGGCATCACGACGGCGAGGGAAACCTCGTGGGGTACACCGACGCGCTGGGGCGGGTTACCCGTTACGCCCACACCTTCTTCGACCTCATCGCCTCCCGAACGACGCCCGACGGGGCCACCCACACCTTCGAGTACGACACCGAACTTCGGCTCACCGCCGTCGTCAACCCGGCGGGGCGGAGGTGGGAGTACGTCTACGACGAGGCCGGTCGCCTCGTCGCGGAAACCGACTTCGACGGCAGCACCCTGCGTTATCGTCACGACGCCGCCGACAACCTGCTCGCTCGCACCAACGCCGTGGGGCAGACCATCACCTATCGCTACGACGATGTCGATCAGGTGGTCGGTAAAAGTGTCGACGGGCGGGAGGTCGTCTACGACCTGGACCCCGCCGGGCGGGTTCTGCGGGCCGCCGACCCGTTGGTCGCCCTTGCCCTCGATTACGACCGGGCCGGTCGCGTCACCGGGGAAACCGTCAACGGCCGTACGCTCACCACGGTTCACGACGCGCTCGGGCGCCCCACCGAGCGCGTCACACCCGCCGGGGCCGTCATCGGCTATCGGTACGACGCGGCCGGGCACCGTGCTTCCCTGACCTTCTCCGGGAAATCGATGGAGTTCACCCGGGACTCGCTGGGCCGCGAAACCGACCGTCGATGGGGCACCGGTGCTCCCCGCCTCACCACCGCCCGGGACGCGGCGGACCGCATCACCGCCCAAACGCTCACCGCGGCCGGTGCCGACCGGCCCGTTCGACACCGCGCCCACGCCTACCGACAGGACGGCAGTCCGATCGTGATCGCCGATTCGGCGAACGGCACCCGGACCTTCGATCTCGATGCCGGGGGCAGGATCACCGGTGTCCGTGCCGAGGGCTGGACGGAGAGCTACGCCTACGACGAGTCGGGCAACCAAACGGAGGCCCACTGGCCCGATGGGCAGCCGCAGCCGGAGGCCCGCGGGGAGCGCCGGTACAGCGGGAACCGCGTGATCCGCGCCGGATCGGTGCACTACGAGTACGACGCGGCGGGCCGTGTGGTGGTGCGGCGCAGGACCCGGTTGTCGCGCAAGCCGGACGTCTGGCGTTACACCTGGGACGCCGAGGACCTCCTCACCTCGGTCGTCACCCCGGACGGCACCACCTGGCGCTATCTCCACGACGCCCTGCGACGCCGGGTCGCCAAACAGCGGTTGGCGGCCGACGGCGAGACCATCGAGGAGGAGACCCGTTTCGTCTGGGACGGTCCCCACCTGGTGGAACAGACCACCCGGATCGCCGGCAGCCCCGAGGAACACACCCTCACCTGGGATCGCGAGGGGATGCGTCCGATCGCGCAGACCGAACGCACCACTTCGGCCGATACTCCCGATGAGGTCATCACCCAGCGCTTCTTCGCCATCGTCACCGATCCCGTCGGTACGCCCACCGAACTCGTCGACGAGGACGGGGAGATCGTCTGGAGCGCACGTTCCACTCTCTGGGGCCTCACCACCTGGCAGGCGAACACCGCCACGACGACCCCTCTGCGGTTTCCCGGCCAGTACCACGATCCGGAGACGGAACTCCACTACAACTACTTCCGCCACTACGACCCGGCCACCGGCAGCTACATCAGCCCCGATCCGCTCGGGCTGGACGCCGGGCCCAACCCCCGGGCCTATGTGAGCAATCCGCTGATGTGGGTGGACTACCTGGGGCTGCTGACCTGTGCTCAGAACGCCGCCATCCTGCGGCGGAACATGGCAGCCGAGGGCCGCGCCCCGGCATCGGGTCAAGCGGCGGCGCATATCGTGCCATCCAGCCTGAATCGTGGTGGCGCCGCCAATTCACGAAAAATCCTGAGCAAATACGGAGTGGATATCAATGATGCCGCAAACGGCATCCCCCTGGGGCACCCCACACCCCACAACTACACCCATCGGACAAATTTCCTCAACCGACTGGACGACCACTTGCAGGAAACAGTGGACACCATGGAGCAACTCGGCCGTGGAGCGGATGAAATCGGTAGAGCTCTGCGCACCGAGTTGCGCGGTATCGGCAAGGCGGTGGAGCAGGAACTGAAGACCGGCGCCCCGGGTGCGGGAGCATACTGGACCGCATGAGCGATGCACCCCACCCCCCTGTGTCGGTTTGCCGACTGCTACCGAACATTCCGGACGGAACCCGCGGGTTGGCCTTCGATGACAGCATCAAGCAGTTGATGCGGTGGCAGATGACCGGTTCCGCCGAAGACCACCCCACCGCCGTCCGAGCCGAATGGCGGGACAGGGAGGGTGAGCGCAAGGCCGACTTTCCCACCGGTCGCCCCACCGGGCCGGTGCTCAGCCGGCGATTGACCAAGGCTTTGGGAGAAGAGACCCTGGTGCGCGCCGGCACCCTGATGCCTCTGTGCATCAACGGCGTCGAGCAGAACGAGCACCGCCTGTACGTGGTCAGCCAAGTGGTTGACTGCCTCAATGTCGAGCTTTCCTCCGAGCCCGATTCGCTGACCGGAAGAATCAAAAAATCCGTCTTCCGTCCCGAGGCCGTGCCCGCGGACCTTCCCGCCTTCCGGATTCCGCAGTACCCGATGGCCGTGCACTGGAATGGCTGGGCCGCCGACATCCTGGCCCGCGAACTCGGCGAGGAACTCGAGGTCCGTCTCATCTGGTCGGAGGATCCCGGGCTCACCCCCCACCCCGACCCCTGGGGCTTCTGATTCCGTCGGCTCGGACAGTCGATGGCGGGTGCGCTCGTTCATGGCGGCGCGGGGGCGAGGTCGGTCGGTGGTGGCTGGGGCCCGGTGAAGGACGGCGATCGGGAACACGGAAGGTTCGGTGGAGGAGCGGTTGGTCCGGGGCACCGTTCGCCGACCGCCGGTGGCGCAGCCCCGCCGTCGGTCGGGTCGAGGATCAGTGGTCGGGACAGAGGATGCGCTCGGCGTCCACGAGGGGGCGGGCCGGATCGGTGTCGACCTGCCTGTAGCCGATGTGGTACCGGGCGGCGACCGACTCCGGGAGTTCGCCCTCCCCGGTGGACGGTCTCGCGCTCGGCCCGCGCGAGGGAGTCGTGGCCCGAGCCCTGTTCGGCGCCCGGGTCCGGGGTGATGTCGCGCAGGGCGTTCACCATGCGGCGCGCTCGTGGGCGGCGTACACCCGCTCCCCCGGCTCGGCCGTGCAGTCGTCCTGCGGATCGCGGTCGAGCAGGTTCTCCTGCCCGGCGTCGCAGGCCGGGGAGTCGTTCTCGTCGCCGGTCTCCCCCTGCTCGGCTCCGCCCTCCGCGTCCGGGGAGTCGGCCACGGAGTCGGTCGAGTCGGCGGATCCGCCACCGTCCGTGGAAGGCATGGGACCCCGGGATCGGTGGGGTCGAGGGGCCCCTGCGCTCCGCGGGGAGATGGGCCGCCGGGGGTCTCCCCCACCCCCGTGGCGCCGACCCCGGGCTGTCTCTTTTACACATCGGACGCTGCCGAC
>NZ_VKHS01000312.1 GCF_014141525.1 Streptomyces calidiresistens | reverse complement strand
ACGCCGGGGAGGGCGGGGGAGAGCCCCCGACGGAAGCCCGTCGTCCCGACGACCAGGAGTGATCGGGGGCCGACGCCCGGACGTCACTCCGGTACCGTGTTCCGCAGCGGGGATCCACCGAACACCACTGAGGGACACATGGGACTGACCATCGGGGTCGACATCGGCGGCACGAAGATCGCGGCCGGTGTGGTCGACGAATCGGGCGCCATCCTCGAAACCAGCACCGTGCCGACCCCGCCGACCCCGGAGGGCGTCGTCGACGCCATCGCCGCCGCGGTCCGCACCGTCGGCGCCGGCTCGTCGGCCGAGGCGGTGGGCATCGGCGCCGCCGGCTACGTCGACGACAAGCGGGCCACGGTGCTCTTCGCGCCCAACATCAAGTGGCGCCACGAGGCCTTGAAGGACAAGATCGAGCAGCGCGTCGGGATGTCCGTGGTGGTGGAGAACGACGCCAACGCCGCGGCCTGGGGCGAGTACCGGTTCGGGGCGGGCCGGGGGCACGACGACGTCGTGTGCATCACCCTGGGAACCGGCCTGGGCGGCGGGATCATCCTCGGCGGCCGGCTGCACCGCGGCCGGTTCGGCGTCGCCGGCGAGTTCGGCCACATCCGCATGGTGCCCGACGGCCTGCTGTGCGGATGCGGCAGCCAGGGCTGCTGGGAGCAGTACGCCTCCGGCCGCGCCCTGGTGCGCTACGCCCGGCAGCGCGCGGCGGCCGATCCCGACCGCGCCCGAACCCTGCTCGAACTGGGCGACGGCACCGCCGAGGGCATCGAGGGCCGACACGTCAGCGAGGCCGCCCGCGCCGGTGACCCGGTCGCCGTGGACTCCTTCCGCGAACTGGCCCGTTGGGCGGGCGCCGGACTGGCCGACCTGGCCTCGCTCTTCGACCCCTCCGCCTTCATCGTCGGCGGCGGCGTCTCGGACGAGGGCGATCTGGTGCTGGAGCCGATCCGCAAGTCCTTCCGTCGGTGGTTGGTCGGCGCCCGCTACCGGCCGCACGCCCAGGTGGTGGCGGCCCGCCTCGGCGGGCGCGCGGGGCTGGTGGGCGCCGCCGACCTGGCGCGGCAGGGCTGATCCCCCCGCGGGGGTCGGGCACGACATCGTCGGGCGGCGGGGTGTCCCGCCGCCCGACGGCGTGGGGGGACACGGAGAGCGGGGGTGAACCGTTGGCGGGGAACGCGACGGGTCCCGGCGACGCCGGGGGAACCGCCGACCCCGGGGTGGGCGTGCGGGTGGTGACCTGGAACGTGCGGTCGCTGCGGGACGACCGGGCGGCCCTCGTCCGGGTCCTGCGGGTGCTCGCCCCCGACGTGCTCTGCCTGCAGGAGATGCCGCGTTTCCTCGGCTGGCGCCGCCACGCCCTCCGGCTCGCCCGGGCGACCGGCCTGCGGCACGTGGTGGGGGGCGCGCCCACCTGCGGCACCGCCGTGATGGTGGGACCCCGGGTCCGGGTGGAGGAGGCCGACGCGGTGCCCCTGCCCCACCACCCGGGCCTGCACCGTCGGATCGCGGCCCGGGCACGGCTGCGGATCGACGGCGCGCCGTTGACCGTGATCAGTTGTCACCTCGGCCTCGACGGCCGCGAACGCCGGGTCCACCTCCGGCCGCTGCTCGCGGCGGCGGCACCGGGGCCCGCGGTGATCGCGGGGGACCTGAACGAGCGGCCCTCCGGGCCCGTCTTCCGACGGCTGGCGGAACTCCTGCGGGACGCCGGGGCGGACCCGCCCGGCGGCCCCGGCCCGGCCGGGGGCGCGACCTTCCCGGCCCGGGCGCCCGACCGCCGCATCGACGCGGTGCTGTGCGACCCGACCGTGGGGGTCGAGGGCTGCGGACCCCCGGACCCGGGGCGGGACGGTCGGGCGCCGGACGCGGTGGACCTGCGGCGGGCCTCGGACCACCTGCCGGTGCTCGCCCTGCTGCGGGTGCCCCCGGCCCCGGCGGTCGGCCCGGGCCGATGCCGGTGACACCGGCCCCGATCAGACCACCGCGCCGTTGCCGGGCCCGATCCAGTCGTCGTCGTCCCGGCCGTCCCGCATCCGCATGACCAGGGTCGCGAAGCCACCGAGGAAGCCGCCGATGCCCAGGGTGACCACCCACCAGCTCATCGTGAAACCGAGGACGGCGCTCAGGATCAGCAGCAGCGGACCGCCGAGCACCGCCAGCCAGGCGAACCGGGTGGTCGGGTCGGTCTCGGGCAGCGGAGGCGGCTCCGGGGGCACGAAGTGGCCCTCGTCCTCCTCCGACGGCGCCCAGTCACGGGGCCCGGGACCGTTCCACGGTCCCTTGTCGCCGTCCTCGGCGGGGGCGCCCGCCGGCAACCCGGCACCCGGGGCGCCGGCGAGCCAGTCGGCGGCCCGGTTCACCACCGGCGCCGCGGCGGGGGGTGTGCCGGGGTCGGCGTCGGGCTCGGGGGTGTCCCCGCCGGTCGCGTCCGCCGGGGTGTCGTCCCCCGTGCCCTCACGGGGGGCGTGCGGGCCCCCGGTCACGGCTCCGCCGCCCGCCGCGGCGTCCCCGGTCCCGCCCTCCGGCCCCGGTGGGTCGGCAGCCCGGCCCTCACCGCCGCCGGTGCTCCCGGTCCGTCCCGCGGGCTCCTCGTCCCAGCCCGCGACGATGGCCGCCCAGGCGGCCTCCTCGTCGATCGGTTCGCGGCCCTCGCCGCGCTCCCTGTCACGCTCCGTCACGTGCCGGCTTCCTCGTCGTCAGGCGGGTGATGAAGGCATCCGTCTCCTGGAAGATACGCGGGGCGTCGTGGTCCAGGGTCGCCACGTGGAAGCTCCGCTCCAGGAAGAGTTCGGTGACATCGGTGGAGGAGACCCCGCCGAGCACCAGGTTCGAGTCGGTCGGCGGCACCACGTGGTCCCGACGGCTGCGCATCACCAGCAGCGGCTGGGTGACCCGCGGCAACTCGCCGCGCACCAGGTTGAGCAGGTTCCGCAGGGCCAGGGCCGAGTGCAGGGGCACCCGGTCGTAGCCCACCTCCTCCCCGCCCTCCCGGGCGATGTCACTGGTGATCCCGGGGGTGCTGGGCACGAGATGACGCAGGACGGGGAGGGCGTGGCCCTTCCCCCGGGGGAAGGTCATGGCGGGGTTGACCACCGCCACGCCGGCCACCGCCTCGCCGTGCCGGGCCGCCAGCCGCAGGGCCAGCGTCCCGCCCATCGACAGTCCGCAGACGAAGACCCGCTCGCAGCGGTCGCCCAGCAGGCGCAGTTCCCGGTCCACCGTGGCGTACCAGTCCTGCCATCCGGTCGGACGAAGGTCCTCCCAGCGCGTTCCGTGGCCCGGCAACAGGGGCAGGGAGACGGTGTGGCCCGCCTCGGCCAGGTGCTCGGCCCACGGCCGCATCGACTGCGGCGATCCCGTGAAGCCGTGACACAGCAGGACGCCGACGGAGGAGGTCCCCTCGTGCTGGAAGGGCTCGGCACCGGGCAGCAACTGCATGGGCACTCCGATCGACGTCCGGTGGACCGTGGGGCACCCGCCCCGTCGCCGGGGGCGGTGATATCGCAGGCTACGGGATCCGGGAACCGCCGGCACCGGCGCCTCGGCGGGGACGGGTGGTGCCGGATCCGCCCCGCCACCCTACGCGCGCGTCCCGTGACCGGAAAGCCCGTTCACCGGGAACCGCCCCGGGTTCATCCGGCTCCCGCGGTCTGCCGGACCCCGGGCGGGCGGTTTCCCCGTTAAGGTCGTCCCGGCAGCGCACAGGAGGTTCCGGGGTTGTTGTACGGCGTCATGAAGGTATCGGTGGGGGCGGGTCTGAAGATGACCTTCCGCCCCTGGGTGGAGGGCCTGGAACACGTGCCCGCGAAGGGTCCGGCGATCCTGGCCAGCAACCACCTCTCGTTCTCCGACTCCTTCTTCCTCCCGGCGGTGCTGGACCGCAAGGTGACCTTCATCGCGAAGGCGGAGTACTTCAACACCCCCGGGGTGAAGGGGCGGTTGACCGCCGCCTTCTTCAAGGGGGTGGGCCAGCTCCCGGTGGACCGCTCGGGTGCGCGCGGCGCCGGGGAGGCGGCCATCCGCAGCGGCGTGGAGGTGATCGAGCGCGGCGAGCTCTTCGGGATCTACCCGGAGGGCACCCGTTCGCCCGACGGGAGGCTCTACCGCGGCAAGCCCGGCGGCCTGGCCCGGGTGGCGCTGATCACCGGTGCCCCGGTGATCCCGGTGGCGATGATCAACACCGAGAAGATCCAGCCGCCGGGCAAGGTGGTGCCCAAGCTGATGAGGCCGGGCATCCGGATCGGCGCCCCGCTGGACTTCGGCCGCTACCGGGGGATGGAGGGTGATCGCTTCATCCTGCGCTCGGTGACCGACGAGGTCATGTACGCCATCATGAAGCTCTCCGGTCAGGAGTACGTCGACATGTACGCCACCGCGGCCAAGCGGCTGATCGCCGAGGAGGCGAAGCGGCAGGCGGAGGCGGAGAAGTCGGAACGGGCGGAGAAGCGGGCCTGGGAGCGGGCCGAGCAGGACCGGCAGGAACAGGACCGGCAGGAGCGGCGTCGCGGGGAACGCGCCGGGGGCTGACGGCGCCGGGATCCGCCGGGGTGCCGGCGGGCCGGAGGGAACGGGGGAGGCCGATGGTCGTCACGGGACCGGAACCGGCACGCGCGGGGCCCTTCCCGTCGCCCCGGGAGGGGGACGGCGCCCCCTCGGGCGGGGGCATGTCGGTGGAGCGGCCCCTGTGGCGCGCCCTGGCCGGCTACCGCGTCCTCACCCTGCTCTACGCGATCGGTCTGTTCGTCCTCTCCGCCCCGGAGTACGGGCGGCCGTGGATCGGCGTCGGCTACCTCGGCGTGCTCGCGGTGTGGACCGTGGTCACCCTGCCCCGGGTCGGGTCCGCGGGGCGCTGCACCGCGGGCTTCCTCACCGCCGACATGGTGGTGGCGGTCTCCGGGATCCTGCTCACGCCGCTGGCCGACCCCCACCGGGAGGTCAACCCCACGCTCCCCTCGATCTGGGTCGCCGGCTCGGTGCTGGCCGTCGCCATCCGGGGCGGCTGGCGGTGGGCGGCGGTCGCGTCCGCCGTGGTGGGGATCGCCAACCTGATCGAGAACGGCGGCTTCTCCCGCAGCACCGTCCACAACGTGCTGCTGGTCTCGGTGGCCGCCGTGGCGATCGGGTACGTCGTCGAGGTCGCCCGGGCCAGCGAGCGGACCCTGGCCCGGGCGCTGCGCATCGAGGCGGCCGGCCGGGAGCGCGAGCGGCTGGCCCGCGACATCCACGACGGTGTGCTCCAGGTGCTCGCCATGGTGCGCCGGCGGGGGGACGAACTGGGCGGGGAGGCCGCCGACCTGGGACGTCGGGCGGGGGAGCAGGAGGCCGCCCTGCGGGCCCTGATCACCGGGGCCCCTCCCCTCGACGCGCCGGCGGACCGGGTCGCCCCCCGGGACCCGGGGACGGCCCGGCCGGGTTCCGCGCCCGGCGATCGCGCGGATCTGCGGGCACTGCTCGCCGCCCGGGCCCGGGACCGGGTGACCTTCGCCGGCCCCGCCGGCCCGGTGCTCCTGCCCACCGCCACCGCCCGTGAGGTGGACGCGGCGGTGGCCGCCGCCCTGGACAACGTCGAACGCCACGCCGCCGGCCCGGACGGCGAGCCGGCCCGGGCCTGGGTGCTGCTGGAGGACGAGGGCGGAACCGTACTGGTCACCGTCCGGGACGAGGGACCGGGCATCCCGGCGGGCCGCCTGGAGGCGGCGGCCAGGGAGGGGCGCCTGGGCGTCTCGCACTCGATCCGGGGGCGGCTGCGCGAGGTGGGCGGCGGGGCCCGTTGGACATCGGTGCCCGGAGAGGGCACGGAGGTGGAGATGACGGTACCGAGGGGAACGGACGCATGACGGGGGAGGAGGCGCGCCCGGCCGGGCGCGGGGGACACGAC
>NZ_VKHS01000311.1 GCF_014141525.1 Streptomyces calidiresistens | reverse complement strand
GCACGGCGGTGCCCCCGGGCGGGGTGACGCCGGGCCGCTGCACGGGCGGGGCCGGGGCCCAGGGTCCCGGCGGACCGTAGGGCGGCGTGCCGTACGGGTCGCGGCCGTGCAACGGCTCGGTGCCGCTCCTCGTCTCATCCATGGCAGCCCCCTCCGGTCGGGTATCCGCGCGGCGCACCGCACTCTGGATTACATCAGGTGCCGCCGGGGAAATCAGCGGGGGCTCGGAACACCGCCGTGCCCGGCCGTCGCGGCGGGCACCGGGGCCTCCGGCTCCGGGAACGGGTCCCCGAAGAGCTCCCCGCTGTTCGGCGTCACCGGGAATCCGGAGCCGAGCGGCGCCGTGGGCGACGGCTCGGCGGAGCCGGGCAGGTCGGCGAACATCTCCGCCACGACCGGCAGCGGCAACGGGGAGGGCCGCGGCGCCGGAACCGCCCGCGCCACCGGCACGAAACCGGCCCGCGGCGGGGTCGTGGTCGGGTCGGGGGGTACGGGGGTCCCCGGCGAGTCCGTGGCCCCCGGGTACGGGGTGGGTCCGGGGAACACTCCGGCCAGGGGCGCGTTGTCGATCCGGTGTTGACCGGCGCGGGAGGAGGCGCCGGCGCCGAGCACCCCGCGCAGGGCCTCGCGGGCGGTCGTGGACCGGGTGCCGCCGGCGGGGGCGGTGGTGCCGCCCGCGGCGACCGAGGCGCCCGGCGTGGGACCGGTGGCGGAGGGGGTGCCGGGGGAACCGACCGCCCCGGCGCCCAGCACCCCGCCGATGGCGACCGCGGCCAGGGAGAAGGCCCCGGCTGCGGCGAAGGCGAAGCGGCGGTGGCCGCGGCCCCGGGCGGGCTCGGGACGATGGATGCGGAAGCCGTGGCCCGGCGGGCGCAACGCCTCGGCGGCACCGCCGGTCGACAGGGGGGAGGGCAGCGGGGACGGCACCGTCGGGCCGGCCCCCGGGAGCCGGGGCCGGGAGGGCGGCCGGGAGCCGGAACCGCCGAACGGTCCCCCGCCGGGGATCGCGTCGGGGCCGGCCACGGACAACCCCTGCAACCGCGCCAGCAGGGCGGGGGCGGGGGCGGCAGGGCGCTGCCGGCGCAGTAGCTCTTCACGCGACGCTGGGCGTCGACCTCGGCACGACAGCCGGCACAGGTCGCCACATGGGCGAGGACCCGCTCCCGATCGTCGACGGAGAGTTCCCCGTCGATGAACGCGGCGAGTCTGTCACCGAGATGGTGCTCGCTGGTCACTCCGCTCCGCCCTCCCCGGCGCCGGCCAGGGCCGCGACCGGCTGCCGCACGCGTCCGCGCGGGGAACGGTGGCGCAGCGCCTTGCGCAGCTGGGACCGACCCCGGTGGATGCGGCTGCGCACGGTGCCGAGCTTCACGCCGAGGGTCGCGGCGATCTCCTCGTAGCTGAGCCCCTCGATGTCGCACAGGACCACGGCGGCCCGGAAGTCCGGGGCCAGGGTGTCGAGGGCCTGCTGCACGTCGGCGTCGAGGTGGGTGTCGTTGTAGTGCTGCTGGGGGGAGGGCTCCCGGCTGGGCAGGCGGTCGGCCGCGTCGTCCCCGAGGGCGTCGAAGCGGATGCGCTGCTTGCGGCGGACCATGTCCAGGAAGAGGTTGGTGGTGATGCGGTGCAGCCAGCCCTCGAAGGTGCCGGGGGTGTAGGTGGACAACGAGCGGAAGACCCGCACGAAGACCTCCTGGGTGAGGTCCTCGGCGTCGTGCTGGTTGCCCGTCAGGCGGTAGGCCAGCCGGTAGACCCGCGCGCTGTGCGTGCTGACGATCTCCTCCCAGCTGGGCGGGGACCAGGCCCCGGAGTCCGGGCCGGTGGCGAAGGTGGCGGTGGTCGGCGCGGGAGCGGGTCCGTCCCCGGACGGGCCGGCCCCGACGGAGGGGGCGACCGCGGCCTCCTCCGACGCCTTCCCGGCGTCGGCTGCACGCCGTTCCGCCGGGACGCGGGCGCCGGGCACCACCGGCGGGACCTCGACGGGGGCGGTCTGGCTGCGGTCAGCGATCTCGGTCACAGAATTCGGCCGATCGGCGGGCCGCAGGAAGCGGTTCAGCGCTTCCCGGACCCCGGACGCGGCCGCACCTCCCCTGTCGGCTCTGGTGGTGTCCAGCGGATTCCCTACCATAGCCACCTGCCCTGTCAGCTCCGGATAAACGACCGCGCGCACCCCGCCGGCCCCCGGACGGGGGCGCTCCCCGGTGGGACCCGTTCTCCGGATCGAACGCGTTCGCCGCGTGCCCTCCGCCCGGTGTCCCATCCGTCGTCCCCTCGTGTCGGTGCCGTCGGTGCCGTGCGTGCGCGGGAACGTCGACCGGGTGTGCCGGTACCGCGTTCCCGGAGGGATCAACGCGTGGTCCGCGCATCCGGTTCCCCCCGGGAGTCGATACAGTCGATGCGCCTGACGGACGGGGACGGGAGAAGGCCATTACCGGCAATCGGCAGACCAGCTGGGCGTTCGCCGAGGCGTACGGGACCCCGGACGCCGCCTCGGTCGAGGGCGCCGCGCTGGGCCGGGCCCGTGAGCGGTCGGCGGAGGTGGGCGTGCGCCCGGTCTCGCCGGGCTGCGGCGACGCCCTGCGCCTGCTGGCGGCGGCCACGAACGCCAAGGCGGTGGTGGAGATCGGCACCGGTACCGGCGTCTCGGGTCTCTATCTGCTCCAGGGAATGCGCCCGGACGGGGTGCTGACGACCATCGACACCGAGACCGACCGCCAACAGGCGGCCCGTCAGGCCTTCCGCGCGGCCGGTTTCGCGGCCAACCGCGCGCGTCTCATCCCCGGTCCGGCGCTGGAGGTGCTGCCGCGACTCGCCGACGGGGGGTACGACATGATGTTCTGCGACGGCGACCGGCGGGACTACCCGGAGTGTCTGGAGGAGGCGTTGCGCCTGCTGCGGCCGGGCGGCCTGGTCTGCTTCTCGGGGGTCTTCGCGGAGGGGCGCACCATGGCGACCGCCGCCCCGCCCGCGTCGGTGCTGCGCCTGCGGGAGCTGTTGCGCGCGATACGGGAGAACCGGGAGCTGATACCGGCCCTGCTGCCGGTGGGCGACGGGCTGCTCTGCGCCGCCCGGCGCTGAGGCGGGGGCGCGACCGTTCCCGCGCGGGAAGCGGACCGGGGCCTCCCGGCGCGACGGGAGGGGCGGGCGACGGCCCGCACGTCACCGCCCCGGAACGCGCGGGACGTTCCGGGGCGGGCACACGGGGTTACCGGGCACGGTGGACCTCAGCCGCACACCTTCTTCAGCTCCTCGTCCAGAGCCACCGCCTCATCGGGGGTCAGCTCGACGACAAGCCGCCCGCCACCCTCGAGCGGAACGCGCATGATGATGCCCCGCCCCTCCTTGGTCACCTCGAGCGGGCCATCGCCCGTCCGCGGCTTCATGGCCGCCATGCTCGTTCCCCTTCCTGAAACCAGCTCATCGCAATCGGCGACCGGTCCGTCGCCGACCTCGAACAGATTGCTTCCCGCTCATTATCCCGCATCGGGGGAGCCGATGACCAACCCCGACGGATCTTCCTTCGACACACGCACTCGCAAAAGCACGGCAATCCGGCAAACTCCCCGATCCCGACCGATCGGTCCGGGACCGGATGTGACCGACCGGTCGGCACGCCGGCGTTCCCCCGATCGGGGTGGTGCGCCATGCTGATCCCCATGGCCGACACCGTTCTCCACGACCTCACCGATCACCTCGCCACCATCACCCTGAACCGTCCGGACGCGATGAACGCCCTGGACACCGCCACCAAGGAGGCGTTGCGCGACGCCCTCCTCGGGGCCGCCGCCGACCCGGCGGTCCGGGCGGTGCTGCTCACCGGCGTCGGGCGCGCCTTCTGCGTGGGCCAGGACCTGCGCGAACACGCCGGGACCCTGGCGGCCCGCGACGACGGGGACGGGGACCGGGGCGCCGCGCTGGACACCGTGGCCGAGCACTACAACCCGATCACCCGCGCCATCCTGGAGATGCCCAAGCCGGTGGTGGTGGGGATCAACGGCACCGCCGCGGGCGCCGGCATGGGCTTCGCGCTGGCCGCCGACTACCGGGTGGCGGCGGCGGGGGCCCGCTTCACCACGGCCTTCGCGGGGGTGGGCCTGGCCGCCGACTCGGGTCTGTCGTGGACCCTGCCGCGCCTGGTCGGCCCGGCCCGGGCGGCGGACCTGCTGTACTTCCCGCGCACCCTGGACGCGGCCGAGGCCGAACGGCTGGGGCTGGTGCAGCGGGTGGTCCCGGACGAGGAGTTGCCGTCGGTGGCGCTGGGGATCGCCCGCGACCTGGCCCGGGGGCCGACCGTGGCGTACGCCGGCATCAAGGAGGCGATGGCCTTCGGCGCCACGCACACGGCGGCGGAGACCCTGGAGCTGGAGGGTCGGTTGCAGTCCCGGGCCGGGGCGACGGAGGACCACCGCGAGGCGGTGAACGCCTTCGTCGCCAAGCGACCGCCCCGGTTCCTCGGGCGCTGACCCGTCCCGTCCCGGGGCGCTCGCCCCGGGGCGGGGCCCCGGCCCCCCGGCGGACCGCGGTTCAGTCCCGGCCGTCGGCGGTTTCGTCGGGACCGGTCGGGACCCCGGCCGGGTCCACCGGTCCCCCGCCGGTGCGCGCGGCGGCCCGCTCCCCCGCCAGTTCGGCGCGCAGTTCCTCGATCCGGGCGTCCCGTTCGGCCAGTTCGGCGGCGAGCCGGTCGAGCACCTCGTCCACCTCGGCCATCCGGTAGCCGCGCGGGGCCACCGGCAGCCGGACCGCCACCACGTCGGCGGGAGCCACCGGCCGGTCGGCCGGCAGCGGATCGTGCGGGCGGTCGGGCTCGGCGTCCGGCAACCCGCCGGGAGCCGGACCGCCGGAGCCGTCGCCGCTGCCGAGCACGGCCAGCGTGACACCGCCGACCACGACGACCATCGCCGCCATCAACCACCAGAACATCGCCGCGTCTCCCGTGTCCCGCCCCGGGCCGACCGCCCCGGGCCGCCGTCGATCGTGTCACGGCCGCCGTATTCTCGCAGCATGCTGCGACTGGGAACCCGCGAATTCGGTCCGGACGAACCGGTGATCATGGCCATCGTGAACCGCACTCCGGACTCCTTCTACGACCGGGGGGCGACCTTCGCGGACGAGCCGGCGCTCAAGCGGGTGGCCGAGGCGATCGACGAGGGCGCGGCGATCGTGGACATCGGCGGGGTGAAGGCGGGACCCGGCGAGGAGGTGGACGCCGCCGAGGAGATCCGCCGCACCGCCGGTTTCGTCGCCGAGGTGCGCGACCGTCACCCGGACGTGGTGATCAGCGTGGACACCTGGCGGCACGAGGTGGGCGAGGCGGTCTGCGAGGCCGGCGCGGACCTGCTCAACGACGCCTGGGGCGGGGCGGATCCGCGCCTGGCGGAGGTGGCCGCCCGCCACGGGGTGGGCCTGGTGTGCACCCACACCGGCGGCGCCGCGCCGCGCACCCGCCCGCACCGGGTCTCCCATCCGGACGTGATGGCGGACATCATCGCCCGCACGACCGCGCTGGCCGAGCGGGCGGTGGCGCTGGGCGTGCGACGGGACGCGGTGATCATCGATCCCGGTCACGACTTCGGGAAGAACACCCGGCACTCGCTGGAGGCCACCCGCAGGCTGGAGGAGATGACGGGGCTGGGCTACCCGGTGCTGGTGTCCCTGTCCAACAAGGACTTCGTCGGCGAGACGCTGGACCTGCCGGTCCGGGAGCGGCTGATCGGAACCCTGGCGGCCACCGCGATCTCGGCCTGGCTGGGCGCGCGGGTCTACCGGGTGCACGAGGTGGCGGAGACCCGACAGGTGGTGGAGATGGTGGCGGCGATCGCCGGGCGGCGGGAGCCGCGGGTGGCGCGTCGCGGACTGGCCTGAGCCGCGGCCCCCGCCCCGCCGCGGCGGGGCGGGGGGCCGGGGG
>NZ_VKHS01000310.1 GCF_014141525.1 Streptomyces calidiresistens | reverse complement strand
GAACCCGGTGTTCCCGCCCGGCCCGGCCGCCCCGGCGGGCGGTTACGGCTACCCGCCGCCGGCAACCGGCCCGGCCGCCCCGGCGGGGGGCTACGGCTACCCGCCGCCCGCCGGCTCCCGACCCGCCGAGCCGGGAGCGGCCCGATGAGCGAGGTCAACCACCAACTCGTCAAGCGGTTCCGCCAGGAGTGCGGCGACCGCCTCGCCGAGCAGCGCCGGGCCGATCAGGCGAGCGGCCTGCGGGCGATGACCCCCGAGGACGAACGCCACTACGCCCGCGCCGTCATCGCGCAGGTCCTCGAGGAGTACGTCCGCGAGGAGATCTCCCAGGGCCGTCCGCCGCTGGACGCGCAGTCCGAGGAGGCGTACGCCGCCGCCGTGCACGCCGCCCTGTTCGGCGTCGGCCGGCTGCAACCCCTCCTGGACGACCCCGAGATCGAGAACATCGACATCAACGGCTGCGACCAGGTCTTCATCGGCTACGCCGACGGCCGGGAGGTGCGCGGCGAGCCGGTCGCCGAGAGCGACGAGGAACTCGTCGAACTCATCCAGGTGCTCGGCGCCTACTCCGGACTGTCCTCGCGCCCCTTCGACTCCGCCAACCCCCAGTTGGACCTGCGGCTGCCCGACGGCTCCCGGCTCTCCGCCGTCATGGACGTCACCCGCCGCCCCGCGCTGTCCATCCGCCGGGCCCGGCTGGGCAAGGTCTTCCTGGCCGACCTGATCGGCAACGGCACCGTCACCCCCGAGATCGGCAGCTTCCTCGCCGCCGCCGTCCGGGCCCGCAAGAACATCATGATCGCCGGCTCCACCAACGCCGGGAAGACCACCCTGCTGCGCGCCCTGGCCAACGAGATCCCGCCGGAGGAGCGGCTCATCACGGTCGAGCGCGCGCTGGAGCTGGGGCTCGACCAGTTCGCCGAACTCCACCCCAACGTGGTGGCCTTCGAGGAGCGACTGCCCAACTCCGAGGGGCAGGGTTCGATCTCCATGGCCGAACTGGTCCGCCGCTCGCTGCGCATGAACCCCTCCCGGGTCATCGTCGGCGAGGTCCTCGGCGACGAGATCGTCACGATGCTCAACGCGATGTCGCAGGGCAACGACGGCTCCCTGTCCACCATCCACGCCAACAGCTCGCAGGAGGTCTTCAACCGGATCTCCACCTACGCCCTCCAGGCCGCGGAGCGCCTGCCGATCGAGGCCAGCCAGATGCTCATCGCGGGCGCGGTCAACTTCGTGGTCTTCATCCAGCGCCGCAACCTCTACGGGCGCGGCGGCACCCTGCGCCGGCTGGTCACCTCCGTGCGGGAGGTCAACGGCGTGGACGGCCGGGTGCTCTCCAGCGAGGTCTTCGCCGAGGGACCCGACGGCGTGCCGCGCGCCGCCGCCGCGATCTCCTGTGCCGACGAGCTGGCCCAGCACGGCTACCACGGAATGTGGGGGTGAGCGCGCCGTGCCGACGAGTGGATTCCTCGACCCCGACTTCCTCGCCGCCCTGGCCGCCGGTGTGGCGGTCGGCGGTGGCCTGGCGCTGCTGATCACGGCGCTGCGCGGCCTGCCGCCGAAGAGCGCGGAGGAGCGCGAGCGGGCCGAGCGGCGCCGTGCCGAACTCGCCCGCTTCCTCGGGCGGCGCACGATGATCGCCGTCCTGCTGTCCCTGCTGGTGCTGCTGTTCACCCGCTGGCCGGTCGCCGCCCTGGCCACCGCCCTGCTCGTCTACACCTGGGACCGGCTCTTCGGCGGTGCCGCCGAGGAGCGCGCCGCGATGCGGAGGGTGGAGGCCCTGGCCTCCTGGACCGAATCGCTGCGCGACACCATCGCCGGCGCCGTCGGTCTGGAGCAGGCCATCCCCGCCTCCGCCCGGGCCGCCGCCCCGGCGCTGCGCGAGCCCCTGGCCAACCTGGTGGACCGGCTGCGCTCCCGCATGCCGCTGCCCGACGCCCTCCAGGAGTTCGCCGACGAACTCGACGACTCCTCGGCCGACATCATCATCGCCTCGCTCATCCTCAACGCGCGGCTGCGCGGTCCCGGCCTGCGCGAGGTGCTCGGCGCGCTGGCCCGCTCCGCCCGCGAGGAGGTGGACATGCGCCAACGGGTGATGGCCCAGCGCGCGTCCACCCGGCGCAGCGTGCAGATCGTGGTCGCGGTCAGCGTGCTCTTCCCGCTCGGCCTGGCGATCTTCAACCCGTCCTTCGTGGAGCCCTACGGCGACCCGCTGGGTCAGGCCGTGCTGGGCGTGGTCTGCCTGCTGTTCGGCCTCGGCTTCTGGTGGATGCGCAGCCTGGCGAAGATCCAGGTGCCCGAGCGGTTCATGACCGGACGCGCCGCGGCCGGGCGGCCGGGGGGCCTCCCGGCCGCCGACCGCCGCGCGGAGCAGGCCCCGCTGCCCGGTCTCGGCCGGCTGCCCGGCCGGGGCTCCCGCCCGACGGCCGGCACGGGAGCCGGCAGGGGCACGGGCGCGGCGGGGGACCCCGCCGGGGGCGGAACCGGGTGGCGACCCTCGGACGGGACCCCCCGTCGCGACGGACGGGACGGAAGGGGGACCCGCGCATGACCACGGACATCACCGGCCCGGTGATCGTCGGGGCGGTCTTCGGCCTCGGTGTGTACATGCTGGTTCGCGCCCTGGTGCCGACCCGCCGCAGCGCGGTCTCCACCATCGCCCGGGTCGACGCGCTGCGTCACCGGGGCCCCGGCGGGGGGTTCCACCCCGCCGCCCGCGCCGAGCCGACCGAACCGGCCCGACCCTCCCGCCTGGACGAGTGGCGGACCAACGCCGGGCGGCAGCTCGCCGAGGCGTACCGCCGCCGCGGTTGGGAGCAGCGCTCGCTCCGCGCCGACCTGGCGCTGCTGGAGCGCGGCTGGGAGGAGTTCCTGGCGACCAAGGTCGTCATGGCGGCCCTGGGGCTGTTCTTCGGGCCGTTCCTGTTCGGGGTGATCTGGATGCTGGGCTTCGGCTCCAGCCCCTTCATCCCGCTGTGGCTCGCCCTGGTCTGCGCCCTCGGCTTCTTCTTCCTCCCGGACGTGGAGGTCCGCCGGGACGCCGCCGCCCGGCGCAAGGACTTCCGCCGGGTGATCGCCGCCTATCTCGACCTGGTCTCCATGAGCCTGGCCGGTGGCCGGGGACTGCCCGAGGCGTTGAAGGCCGCCTCCGAGGTGAGCGACAGTTGGGCGCTGGTGCGGATCCGCACCGCCCTCTCCGACGCCCGGATCACCGGCCTGAGCCAGTGGCAGGCCCTCGGGCGCCTCGGTGACGAGGTCGGCGTGGAGGAGCTGCGGGACCTGTCGAGTTCCCTGGCGCTGGTGGCCGACGACGGTGCCAAGGTGCGCACCTCGCTGGCGGCGCGCGCCGAGACCATGCGCAATCGCGAGCTGGCCGAGATCGAGGGGAGCGCGGGGGAGAAGTCGCAGTCCATGCTGGTCGCGCAGCTGTTGCTGTGCGTGGGTTTCCTGATCTTCCTGGTGTTCCCGGCGGGAATGCGGGTCTTCGGCATCTGACGCCGCGTCGGGGCCGACCGAGGGTGTGCGAGAGGACAACGATCGATATGCGACACAACGACATGACGAACACCGACATCGGAAGCGACACGGCGACGGGCGGGGGCCGGGGCGGACGCCTCGCCGGCTTCGCCCACCCCGTCGTGGGGTACCTGCTGGCCTCCCTGACGGTCCGGTACCGCCGGGTCCGCTCGGGCGAGCTGGACCGGGGTGCCTCGGCCATCGAGTGGGTCATCATCGCCGCCATCGTGGTGGGTCTGGTGGCCGGCATCGGCCGGATCATCATGTCCGCCCTGCAGGGCCGGGCGAGCGACGTCAGCGACTGCATCGCGGGCGTCCAGGACACCCAGAACTGCTGACCCGGTCGTGCGCGGAGTCGAGAGGGTGATCGCCGGGGTCCGGCGCAGGCTGGGCCCCGGAACCGACCGGGGCGGGAGCCTCGGGCGGGCCGGGAACGATCGGGGGGCGTCCGCGATCGAGTTCGTCGTGCTCACCCCGATCATGTTCTTCATGATCTTCGCGGCCGTGCAGTTCGCCCTCTACTCCTTCGCCGAACACGTGGCGAAGGCCGCCGCGCAGGCGGGGGCGCGCACCGCCCGGGCCGAGGCCGACGCGAATCCCGGCACCTGGGCGGGTTCGGCCTCGGAGAAGTCCTACGACTACCTCCACCAGATCGGTCGCGGCCTGTTCGAGGGCAGCCCCGTGGTCCGGGTGGAGCGGCCCGCCGAGTACACGGTCCGGGTCACCGTCACCGGGAACGTACCGACGATCGTGCCCGGCATGTCGTTGCAGGTGACCGCCGTCTCCGAGGGGCCGGTCGAACGTTTCGTGCCGGACGGGGGGTGAACCGTGCCACGGGGGAACACACCGACGCGGCCGGTCGGCGGACCGCGGGACCGGTCGGCCCGGCGCCCCGACGACCGCGGGGTCACGGCCGTGGAGCTGGTGCTGCTCGCACCGCTGATCATCACCTTCGTCCTGGTGCTCGCCGGCCTGGGCCAGATGGTCTCGGGGCGCAACGCGGTGGACGGCGCGGCGCGCGACGCCGCCCGGGCCGGCTCGCTGGAGCGCACCGCGGCCGAGGCGAGGGCCGCCTCCACCGCGGTGGTGGGGGACCAGTTGGAGCGCGTCTGCGTTCCCGGCAGCGTGCGGGTGCGCCCCACCGGGTCGGGCCACGAACCGGGCTCGCTCTACGCCGTGGAGGTCAGCTGTCGGGTGCGCGCGCTGGCCATGCTCGGCCTGCCGATCACCACCACCGTCTCCAGCACCTCCGCCTCGCCCATCGACCCCTACCGGAGGTCCGGATGAGCACCCGCCGGCACGCCGCGTGCCCCACCGCGCCGGACACCGCCCGGGACGACCGCGGGTCGGGCGCGATCATCGCCGTCTTCTTCGCCGTCGTCGTCCTCGGCCTGGCCGCGTTCATCGTGGACGGCGGCATGGCCATCGCCCAGCGCGAGCGGGCCATGGACATCGCCGAACAGGCCGCCCGCTACGCGGCCCAGGACCTCGACGAGGAGGCCCTGCGGGCCGGGGGCACGGTCGGCATCAACTTCGACAACTGTCCGGCCCGGGTCGCCGAGTTCGTCGGCGAGGTGAGTCTGAGCAGTGCCTCCGTCACCGGACACGACTGCACCGCCCACCCGCCCGACGAGGTGGGCGTGGAGATCGTGGTGACCTACCGACCGGTCTTCGCGGGCGTCCTCTTCAACACCCTGCAGGCCAGGGGCAGTGCCACCGCCCGGGCCGACACCGGCACCCCGCCGGCCCCCTGACCCGGGACGATCCCGACCCCTCCGAACGCCCCCTCGAAACGAACCGCGGCACCGAACCACCCACGGGAGCAGACCACATGGCGCGCAGCACCTCCACCGGGAGCGGCCCCCGGCCCGTCCACGTGCGGGTCGGTCGCTCCGCCGGCGACTGGCTGAAGGCGATCGCCGCCTTCCTCGCCCTGGCCGTCATGGTCGTCGGCGTGCCCCTCTCCCTGGCGTGGTTCATCGGGTGGCCGCTGCCCACCACCGCCCCGAGTTGGGACCTGCTCACGCAGGAGATCGGTACCGAGGTCTTCCTCAACGTGCTGGGCGTCCTGGTGTGGATCGCCTGGGCACAGTTCACCGCCTGCGTGATCGTCGAGATGCGCGCCGCCTTCTCCGGGATGGGCCTGCCCCGCCGGGTGCCCGGCGCCGGCCCCAGCCAGCTGCTCGCCCGCCAACTGGTGGGCGCGCTGCTGCTCCTGGGCTCCGCCGCGGCCGGCCTCGCCCCCGGCCTCGGCGCCATCGGCACCGACACCGAACGCCACCACCCCGGCGGCTCCGTCGTCGTCGAGGCGCAGCAGACCCCCGGTCAGGAGCGCGCCGAACGGGCTCCCGGCATCACCGACGCCGACCGGGCCATGGCCATCCCCCAACAGGAGGCGGGGGAGGGGG
>NZ_VKHS01000031.1 GCF_014141525.1 Streptomyces calidiresistens | reverse complement strand
GCCGTTCTGCCTGGCCACGATGAGACCAACCTGTGTGGCAGCCCACCGGCCGTCGGGACGCTACCCCCAAGGGGCCACCGACAAAGCCGCAGGTCACAGCGCCGGTCAGGGGCTCGTCGTCTCCCTGACCGGCGCCACGGCCCCCAGCCGCCCCCACCGGCACCCAACCGGACCGTCGAGGAGGGCCGCCATGACCACCGACGAGGACCCGCGCAGCGTCGCCGCAGCTGCCGCCAGCGGTGACCGGCGCCGCGCGCTGGAGGCCCTGCGCGACGACCTCGCCCACCGCCTGGACGCGGAGGGCACCACCGACCGGGACGCCGCCGCGCTGGCCACCCAACTGCGCCTGGTGCTGTCCGATCTGGCTGCCCTGAGAGGTGGTGAGACCGGTGACTCCGTCGACGACCTCGCCGCTCGCCGGGCTCGTAGGCGAGCAGAGACCGCGGCTGCGAGTGGTTCCACCGTCGGTGAGCAGCGCGGGCCGGGAGACGATTGACCTCGCAGCCCGCGCAGGTCTGGAGCTCGACCCGTGGCAGAAGTACGTGCTGGAGGACGCGCTGGGCGAGCGTCCCGACGGCCGGTGGGCTGCCACACAGGTTGGTCTCATCGTGGCCAGGCAGAACGGCAAGGGCGCGATTCTGGAGGCCCGCCAGCTGGCCGGGCTGTTCCTGTTCGGCGAAAGTGTGCTGATCCACAGCGCTCACGAGTTCAAAACCTCGAAGCAGCACTTCAGGCGAATCCTGCGGCTGATCGAATCGACGCCGGAGTTCGATGCGCGCGTCGCGCGGGTGCACAAGTCGCACGGCGAGGAGGGCATCGAGCTGAAGTCGGGCGCGCGACTGCTGTTCGCGACCCGAACCAGCGGCGGCGGCCGGGGTTTCAGCGGAGCGGTTCTGTTCCTGGACGAGGCGTACAACCTCACCGACGACGGCATGGCGGCGCTGGCACCCACCCTGGCCACCGAGCCGAACTACCAGATCTGGTACACCACCAGTGCCCCGGACAAAGACCTGGCTCCCTGCGAGGTCATCTCGCGTGCCCGGACCCGAGCTCTGTCCGAGAGCCCGGGTCGCCTGGCGTGGTTCGAGTGGTCGGCGCAGCTGTGCACGGACTCGTGCGGCTCGGACTGCGCCGAGCACGATGACCCCGACGCCCCGGAGACCGTGCGGCGAACCAATCCCGGGCTGGGCGTGCGGCTCAACCACGAGCTGGTGGAGGACGAGCGGGCCGGGACGATCTCCCGGCGGGCCTACATCCGTGAACGGCTGAGCGTGGGCCGGTACGTCGTGGACTCCACCGGCTGGGAGGTCGCCGACTCCGAGTCGTGGGAGGCGTGCAGGCTCCCGGTGGGAGCGGCCCCGCCCCGCCACCCCGTGGCGTTCGGGCTGGACATCAACCCCGAGCGCACCATGGGCGCGATCAGCGTGGCCGGGGTGCGGCCGGATGGCACCTGGCACATGGAGGTCGTCAACCATCTGCCCGGCACCACGTGGATGGTCGACCGAATGGCCGAGCTCAAGCGGAAGTGGAAGCCGTGTGCCGTGGTCGTCGGCAACTTCGGCCCGGCCGGGTCGCTGATCCCCGAACTGGACGAGGCGGGGATCAGGGTCATCAAGGCGTCGACGGGGGAGCGGGCAGCGGCGGCGGGGCTGACGCACGACGCGATCGTGCGGCCGCCGGACGCGCCGAGGACCTGGCGGCCGCGGCTGCGGCACATCGGTCAACCCGCGCTCACCAGCGCGATGGCGGCTGCCACCAAGATCACGCTGGGCAAGGACGGCGCGTTCGTGTGGGGGCGCAACTCCACCTCGGCGGACATCTCCCCGCTGGTCGCCGGGTCGGCCGCGCTGTGGGGTCTGAAGAAGTTCGGAAACCGCACGAAGAAGCCGGCCGCCGCTTGGGCCTGAGAGCTGAGAGGAGGGGGCGATGGGCCTGTTGGACAGGTGGCGACGACGCCGGCGGAAGAACAGCTCTTGGGCACAACCGCCGATCTGGGATCTGGACGGGCTGCGAGGCGCGTTCCTCGGGGGGCTGACGCACGACCGTGAGGCGATCGAGAACGATTTCGAGGGCTACATCCGTGGTGCGCTCAAGGCGAATGGCCCGATCTTCTCCTGCATCGCGGCGCGGCAGCACGTTTTCTCCCAGGGGGAATTCGGATGGCGGTCGGCCATCGACGGCCGACGGTTCGGTGATGAGCAGCTGGCGTTGCTGGAGAATCCGTGGCCGGGCGGCACCACGGGGAAACTGCTCTCGCACATGGAGCAGGATGCCTCGCTCGCGGGCAATTCGTTCTGGTGCGTGGTCGACGACCAGGGCCGGGTGGGGGAGGCGGCGACGGGGCCCGGGCGCCGGATCACGCGACTGCGCCCGGACTGGGTCTACATCGTGCTGGGCAGCCACTCGGGTGAGATCAACGCCCTGGACACGCGGGTGATCGGGTACCTGTACCGGCCGCCGGGCGGCACGGAGGTCCTTCTGCTGCCCGAGCAGGTCAGTCATTACGCGCCGATTCCCGACCCCGAAGCCCGCTTCCGGGGCATGAGCTGGCTCACGCCCGTCCTGCGGGAGATCGAGGCGGACACCGCGGCGACCACGCACAAACGCCGGTTCTTCCAGAACGCCGCCACTCCCAACATGGTGGTGACGTTCGACAAGGACACGGCCGAGGATGCTTTCGATGATTTCGTGGAGAAATTTCGAGCGGGGCACCAGGGGGCGTGGAACGCATACAAGACGCTGTTCCTGATGGGTGGGGCGGACGTGAAGCCCCTCACCCATGATTTTCGGCAGATGGAATTCAACGCCACGGTGGGGCGGATCGAGGCGCGCATCGCCTCGGCTGCCGGGGTTCCGCCCTCGTGGGTGGGGTTCGCCGAGGGCCTGCAAGGGTCGGGCCTGAACGCCGGCAACTTCTCCGCGGGCAGGAGGCGGTTCGCGGACGGCACGATTCGGCCGCTGTGGAAGGAGGCCGCCGCCAGCCTGGAAACCCTCCTCCGGCCGCCCACGTCCGCCCGCCTGATCGTGACCGAGGACGGGGTGGCGTTCCTGCGGGAGGACGCCCGCGACCGCGCGGAGATCTTCCGTACGCGGATGACGGGGATCGACGCCGGTATCAAGGCCGGTTTCGAGGCGGACGCCGTGGTGGCCGCGGCCGCGGCCGAGGACGTGACGCTGCTGCTGGGCCGGCACACCGGTCTGGTGTCCGTGCAGATGCAGCCGCCGCGCACCGGTGAAGACGACGACGGTGGGACGGGCGATGGGCCCGGCTCCGAGAACCAGCCCGAGGAGGGCGATCAGTGATGCACACCAAGTCCTTCTCGGGCGTCAAGGTCGAGGACGCGGCACAAGGCCGGGTCACCGCGGTGTTCGCGACGATGGGTGTGGTCGACTCCGACCACGACGTCACCCGCGAGGGAGCGTTCGAGGACGGCCGGAAGGTCGCGATCTCTGCGTACGGCCACACCAGTTGGGGCGGGGCCCTGCCGGTGGGCAAGGGTGTGGTGAAGGTCCGGGGGAAGAAAGCGATTCTCGACGGGCAGTTCTTCATGGACACCGCGGCCGGCCGCGAGACCTTCTCGGTGGTCAAGGCCCTGGCGGAGGACGGCCTCGGCGAGTGGTCGTATGGTTTCGACATCAACGAGTACTCCTTCGGGGAGTTCGACGGCCGCCGGGTGCGCTTCCTCGACCGAGTCACGGTGCACGAGGTATCCCCGGTGCTCCTGGGCGCCGGAGTGGGTACCGGCACACTCAGTGCCAAGTCCCGCCACGGGGAGCCGGACCGGCCCGGGCCCGCCGTGCCCGCCGTGCGCAAGGCGATTCCGCCCCACGACACCCCGACGACACCCCGGCCGTGGGACGGGCCCCGCACGATCGCCGCGATCACGGAGGACGCCCGGCCCTCGGAGCTGCGCAGCGTGCACGCCTGGGTGGACCCCGACGGCGACCCCGAGGCCAAGAGCAGCTACCGCTACCCGCACCACCACGGGGTGGACGGCCCCGCGAACCTCCGCGCCGCCGTCATCCACATCGCCCACCTGAACTCGGCGGCGTGCGACCTCCCCGAGGAGGACCGCAAGGCCGTCTACGAGCACCTGGCGGAACATCTGCGTGCCGCGGACCGCCAGCCTCCCGAGCTGCGCGCTCGGGGGGAACGGCCCGCCAAGGGCCTGCGCCTGGTCGACGAGGCCGCCGATGTGCTGTCGGCCCTGTCGGCCCTGACCGATCGCGCCGTGGAGGTCGTGACCCTCCGGGCGACGCACGGCAAGCGACTGGGTGCCGGTCCCGCCGATCTCCTGAGCTGGATCGGCGACGACCTCAAGCGCCTGGACCGCGTGCTGGCCGGCCAACCGGACGACGACGCGCAGGAGCCGGACGACGCCGAACTGGCGTCCCTGCTCGCCGCGTCCGTCGCCCGCATCCACGACATCCACGACCCGAACGGAGAGCGAGCATGAGCACCCTGGTGGAGTTCCCCGCGCTGAAGGAGGCGCGGGGCAAGCTGGAGCAGCGCCGCAAGACCCTGCGGGCGTTCCTCGACGAGGCCGGCCCCGAGTACGACATGTCCAAGGTCAAGTCGGTGTCCGGCGACACCCACGCGAAGGTGGAACACCTGCGGTCCCTGAACGCCGAGATCGACGAGGCCGCCGTCGAGGTCGAGCAGCTGGAGGTCGTCGCGAAGGCGGCCGGCGCCGCGAAGGCGGCGGAGGACGAGGCCGGGCGGCGTGGTCGCGGCGGCGGGATCGAGCCGGGCGCCGATGGCGACAGGCCCACCAAGGACAGCGGGAACCTGGGCGAGATGTTCGTCAAGTCCAAGGCATACACGGAGCGGCGCCGGGGCGCGGAGGGCCCGAGCACTCCTCTCGACATGGAGGTGAAGGCCCTCTTCGAGACCGGCGCGGGGTGGGCCCCGGAGACCACCCGCACCGGCCGGCTGGTGGAGGCCGCGACCCGTCCCATCCAGGTCATCGACTTCATCCCGGGGACCACCACCGCCCAGGCGGCCGTGGTCTACATGGAGGAAACGGTCTTCCAGAACAACGCCGAGGAAGTCGCCGAGGGCGAGGCGTACCCCGAGGCACAGTTGGAGTTGACCGAGCGGGACTCGCCGGTGCGGAAGATCGGTACCTGGCTGCCGATCACCGACGAGCAGCTGGAGGACGAGACGCAGGCCGCCGGGTACGTCAACAACCGGCTGCCGTTCATGATCCGGCAGAGGTTGGACTACCAAATCCTGAACGGTGACGGGGACGCCCCGAACCTGCGGGGCGTGAACAACGTGACGGGCATTCTCACCCAGAGCAAGGGCGCCGACCCCACGCCCGACGCGATCTACAAGGGGATGACCCTGGTCCGGGTCGAGGGGCAGGCCATCCCGAATCTGGTGGTGCTCTCCCCGTACGACTGGCAGAACATCCGGCTGCTGCGCACCGCGGACGGCGTCTACATCTGGGGCAACCCGAGCGAGGCGGGCCCGGAGCGGATCTGGGGCCTGCCGGTGACGCAGGCCCAGGCGCAGCCGGCCGGAGCGGGCCTGGTCCTGGACACGTCGTTCCTGGAGCTGGCCGTCCGCCGTGGCGTGGATGTCCAGATCACCAACTCCCACGCCGACTTCTTCGTGCGGGGCCGGCAGGCGGTCCGGGCGGACATCCGTGCCGCGTTCGTGGTGTACCGGCCTGCTGCCATCGCCCGCATCAGCGGCCTGTGACCGGGATCGGTCAGGACGGAGGAGCGCAAGATGCCGATCATCGAAGGGGCCCAGCCCCGACCGGGCGTCACCCGGGTGCTGGGCGTCAACGCAGAGGCGGTCGTGGGGCGCGATGACATCGTGCTGTCCCTGGCCTCGACGAACGCGGAGACCAAGGAGATCACGCTGCCGGAGCCGCCGCAGACTCAGGCCGGGCACACCGTGACGATCATCCTGCGGTCCCATTCCTCGGGGGCCTACGAGGTGACCACCGAGGACGGCACGGTCACCCTGGAGGCCGCCAACCACGGCGTGGTCCTGTCCTACGACGGGACGGCCTGGCGTACGGCCGGGCTGACCGGGGCCGGGGCCGAGGGGGGCGGGGCGCCGTGAACGATCGCATCCGTATCGAGCGGCGGTGGTGCCTGACGGCGGACCGGACGCGGGTGGTGCCCGAAGAGGATCCGGAGGCGCGGTACCTGCACTGGAGGCCGGGGCAGCTCGTGCCCCGTGCCGAGGCGGTGCGGCTGGGCGCGCTGGAGACGGTGAAGGAGGACCAGGACCAGGAGCAGGGCTCGCAGAGCGAGGAGGTCAAGCCGGAGCCGGCCAAGCCGGCCGGGCGGAAGCCGGCCGCAAAGCGGCGCTCTCCGCGGTCGAACAAGGCCGCCACCGCGGAGAGCGACAAGACCCCCGACGCCGATGGCGACTCGGACGGCCGATGGTGAGGTGAGCGATGTACGGCGAGCCCTACGCCTCCCTGGCCGAGATGAAGGACCGGTTCGACATCGTCGACGATGACGATGACGACAAGCTGGAGCGCGCGATCACCGCGGCGTCGACCGGCGTCGATCGGTACTGCCGCCGCCAGTTCAACCGCGGCGCGGCCCCGGAGGAGAGGGAGTACGACCCCATCTTCCCGGGGCTGCTGTTCGTCGACGACATCCACGACCTGGACGGGTTGCTGATCGACGGGGCGCCGCTGGACACCGCGGCGGTGAGGCCCGAACCGATCGGCGGTCTCCGTGACGGAGTGCCCGGGTGGCCGTACTGGAAGCTGCGGAGCCGCGGACGCACCGGCCCGAGGTGGTCCGGGCCGGTGCGGGTCACCGCATGGTGGGGCTGGGCGGCCGTCCCGGCGCCGGTGCGCGAGGCCACCGCCATCGCCGCCAGCGAGATCTTCAAGACCAAGGACGCACCGTTCGGGGTCGCCGGCTGGAACGATTTCGGCATCATCACGGTGCGGGAGAACCCACAGGTCAAGGGTCTGCTGAATCCGTACCGGAGGAAGGGGGTGAGGATCGCGTGAGCCTGGCGGTGATCCGAGCGGGCATCGCGGACCGGTTGACGAACGTGCCGGGTCTGCGTTCCTCCATCTGGGTCAAGGGCAACATCAGCCCGCCCACTGCGGTGGTCGTGCCCGGCGATCCGTCCTCCTCCGGGCCCGACGGCCAGGCCGTCACCTATGACGGGACGTTCGGCAACGGTTGCCACGACTACCGGTTCCTGATCGCGGTGCTGGTGTCCACCAGCCACGACCCCTCCGCGCAGCGGCGCCTCGACGAGTTCCTGGAGCCGGTCGGTCCGCACAGCATCAAGGCCGCGGTGGAGGCCGGCGGGCTGCGGCTCGACGACCGCGCGGACCACGTCCGGATCGCGGCCGTCACCCAGTACGGGATCATCCCGTGGGCCGGCATCGACTACCTCGGGGCGACGTTGAGAGTGGAGGCGACCGCCAGTGTCCAGCCGTAGGTATCGCGTGTTGAGGGGGCTGACCTACCGGCCTGCGGGCAAACGCGGCGGGATTCGCCGGGCCAACAGGGGAGAGGTCGTAGAAGACCTGCCGGTGCGCAGCATCGAGTGGCTGACTCGACGCGGCGCGGTCAGTGAGGAACCGGCAGGACCGGAAGGGGGTGAGGCCGATGAGCACGGTCGGTGACAGGGTGCTGGAGGCCGTGACGGTCAGGCCCGGAGACATCCTGCTGCTGCGGGTCTCACCCGACCTCGATCCCCGGGAGCTGGAAGCCCTCGGTGGCGCGGCGCAGAGGTGGGCCAGGTCGTTGGGCGTCCGGGTCGAGATCGTCGCGTGTGAGCAGATCGCCGCCATCCACGGAGGTGGCGGACGATGACGTTCATCCACACCAAGGCGTCCCGGGTGCTGCTCGCCCATCGGCACGTGTCCATGAACGTCACCGGCTGGACGGCGAACCACTCGCTGAACATGTCCCAGGTCACCTCTCTACTCGACGAGGGCCACCGGTACATCCCCGGCCTGTTGGACGGTCAGATCACTCTCAACGGGCTGCTCGACACCTCCGCGGAGAGCCTGTACGAGCTGATGCGGGAAGTGCGCGAGACCCCCGACGGCATGGTCACCACCCTCCTGCCGGCCGGTTTGGCGGCCGGCCGGCCGGCGTTCATCACCGAAGCCAACAGCAGCGGGTTCACCATCGACGCCACGGTCACCGACGCCGTGTCGATGACCGTGGAGGGACAGCCGCAGGAGGGTGTCGACTGGGGGGTCTGTCTGCACCCCCACACCACGGTGACCGGTTCCGGCGAGGGCCCGTCGGTGGACGACGGGGCCGAGTCCACCACCGGTGGCGTGGCCACGCTGCACGTGACCGCGGCCACGGGGGCCGCTCCCGACCTTGACGTGGTGATCCAGGACTCCGAGGACGAACTCGTGTGGGTCGACCTGGTGGAGTTCGAGCGGGCGACCGGCCCCACTCACCAGTACGTGCGGTTCGACGGCCCGATCGAGCGCTACGTGCGCGCCACCTGGGCCCTGGAGGGCGAGGACACCACCGCCACGTTCGCTGTCGCCGTCGCCCGCCGATAACCCACCACCGCCCCACGGGCCCGACCGGAAGCATTCCGGTCGGGCCCTTTCTCATGAAAGGAGGACGGCGTGTCCTTCCAGCACGGTAAGAACTCGTATTTCGCGATCCAGGACTCCGGGGAATCGCTGCGGGATCTGTCCCCGTACACCGACAACATCTCCGGGCTGCCGGGAGCGGTTCAGCTCTCCGAGGTCACCGCATTCGGGGATGAGGGCACCAGGCACATCCCCGGCCTGGAGAACACCACGTTCTCCGTCAACGGCCATTTCAACACCACCGCCACGACCGGGCCGCATGCCGTGTTGTCCTCCATCCGTCGGGGCGAGAACGGGCCCTACCCGTTCTCCTACGGACCCGCCGGCCAGGGGACCGGCCGACCGGAGCTGTCCGGTGAGGCGTGGTGCACCGGCTACAACATCACCGGCGCGGTCGCCGACAAAATCTCGTTCACGGCCGAATTCCAGGTCGACGGCACCGTGACCGTGGGCAGTTTCTCGTGAGCGCGGACCGCGAACTGTCCATGGAACTGGAGATGGGCCGGGAGATCACCCGGGTGGCCGAGCGGCTGCGCGAGACCGACCGCAAGCTGCCCACCCGGTTGCGTGCCGAGCTGCGGAAGGCCGCCAGGCCGGCGGCGGCCGCCGCGAAGGCGGCGGTGCGGCGAATGCCGGTCAAGGGCCGCGGCTCCACCGGCCTGCGCCGCAGGGTGGCGCGCGGAGTCCGTATCCAGGCGTCCACGAAGATCGGCATGAGGATCGTCACGGCCATGCCCACCGGCGAGGAGCTGCTGCCGCGTGGCCTGGACTCCCAGGGCCGGGACGGGGGATGGCGCCACCCGCTGTTCGGCAACAAGGAGGAGTGGGTCCACCAGAAGGGCGGCAGCTGGTTCATGCGGCCGATCTCCGATCAGATGCCGACCGTTCGGCGGAACATCTCGAAGGTGATCGAGGATTCCGCGAGTTGGATCGGCAATGCCGGAGGGCCCTCCGGCGCCCCTTAATCAGAACTCTCTTTCGCCCCGGAGAAGAATTGTTCCGGGGACCTCCCCGCACCGAGAAGAAAGGAGCGCTGCTATGGCGCTGCTCAGCAAAGCACAGATCCTGGCCGCTGATGACCTTCCCACCCGGGATGTCAAGGTTCCCGAGTGGGGCGGCAGCGTCCGGGTGCGCACCCTGTCGGGCACCGAGCGGGACCAGTTCGAGGCCGACAGCATGAAGGGCAAGGGCAAGAATCGGGACATCAACCTCGCCAACATGAGGGCCCGGCTGGTCGCGGCCACCTGCGTGTACGAGGACGGCACCCTCATGTTCGACGAGCCGTCGGACGTCATCGCCCTGGGCCGGAAATCCGCAGCCGCGCTGGACCGCGTCTACACCGCGGCCGCCGAGCTGTCCGGCATCACCGACGCGGACATGGAGGAGCTGGCAGAGGATTTCACCGGCGCCCCGAACGAGCCCTCTACCACCGACTAGCGCTGGCCACCGGCCGCACCGTCTCCGAGCTGCTGGCGTCCACCACCAGCCGGGAGCTGACGGAGTGGGCGGTCTACGAGGAGTTGTACGGACCGGTGGACTCGCGGTGGCGGGACGCGACTCTCGCCGCCCTGCTGGAGGAGGTGCAGCGGCTCGGTTATCTGGTCGGCGCGGCCTGGCTGACCGGTAAGGGACAGCCGAATCCCGTGCCCGAGCCGGCCCCGGTGCCCCGGCCCTGGGAGCTCAACCAGCAGCAGACCACGGAGACGGAGGAGGGCCGGGGCGGGGACGTCGAGTGATGTCTCCGCCCCCGGGGCCCCACCCCTGAGCAGGCGAGGGGGTGGCCGTGGCAACGCTGACCTCCCTCGGCTTCTCCATCTACGCCCGCTACAAGCGCGGCGGTCTCCAGCAGGCAGCGGAGGACCTGGACAAGTTCCAGTCCCGGTCCGAACGCCTGGGGTCCTCGCTCACCTCGATGGGCGAAGGCGTTTCGACTCGCGTTTCCGCCCCGCTGATCGGCATCGGGGTCACCGCTCTGAAAATGAGCGGCGATTTCGAAGCGGCGATGAATGGCGTCAGGGCCGTCACCGGTGCCACGGGAGATGATTTCGACGGCCTGAGAAATCTCGCCAAAGACCTCGGCTCCACCACCGCCTTTTCCGCGTCCGAGGCGGCGGCCGGCATGGAATTCTTGGGGATGGCCGGATGGAATACCAACCAGATCCTCTCCGGAATGCCGGACATTTTGAACCTCGCAGCGGCGGGAAATGTTCAGCTCGCTGATGCCGCGAACACCGCCTCGAATATCATGGCGGGTTTCGGGATCGAGGCGGAGGAATCCGGCCGGGTCGCGGACGCGCTGGCCGCCGCGTGCGCCTCCGCCAACGTCGATCTGAGCATGCTCGGGGAGACGATGAAGGTCGCGGCCCCGGCTGCGGCCTCGGCCGGGTGGTCCCTGGAGCAGACGGCGGCCGCGGCGGGCATGCTCGGTAACGCCGGCATTCAGGGCGAGACCGCGGGTACCGGTTTGACCTCCGCGATTCTCGGCATGATGGATGCCTCCTCGGCGGCATCGAAAACCCTACGGGATCTGGGTGTCTCCACGCTCGATTCCAACGGGAATCTGCGAGACATGTCCGCGATTCTCATCGACCTGGAGAAGGCCGGTGCGAACGCGGTGGACATGGGCCGGATCTTCGGTGCCGACCACGGGCCGAAAATGGCGGCGCTCCTCGGCCAGGGCTCCGAGGCGTTGAAGGAACTTGAAGACGGCCTTCTGAATGTGGAGGGCGCCGCCGAGACCATGGCAGCCATCCGCATGGAAGGGCTGAATGGTGAGCTGAAAACCCTCCAGTCGGCATTCGAGGGTTTGATGATTGCCATCGGCGACACCGGTTTGTTGTCGATGGCGACCTCGTTGGTGTCCCGGTTGGGGGAATTGACGCAGGCCGCGGCGAACGCCAACCCCACATTGCTGAAGTGGGGTGTGCTCCTCGGCGCGGTACTGGCCGCGGCAGGGCCGGTCCTGTGGGTCACCGGCCAGATGGTGACCGCCATCGGGCAGGTCTCGGCCGCGGTGAAGTTCCTGCTCCCGCTGATCAAGGCCGCGTCCCTGGCCCTGTGGGCGTCCCCCTGGACGTGGGCCGTCGTGGGGGTTCTGGCTCTCGCCGGGGCGCTGGTGTGGGCCTACAAGACCTTCGATGGGTTCCGCGCGATCGTGGACAGCGGCGCCGGGACGCTGCGCGACGTCTTCGGCTGGCTGGTGGAGTGGGCCGCCCAGGTGCGCGCGGCGTTCGCCGAGGGCGGCATCGGCGGTGCGGTCTCGAAGCTGGGCGAGCAGGCCGGACCGATCCTCGCCACCTTGATGGACCTCCGCGAGGTCGCCTTCGATGGGGCGCTGTCGCTGTTCGGGGCCATCGTCGATGCCCTGCCGGTGCTGGTGCCGCAACTGGTCGCAGCCCTCTCGGGCATGCTCCAGCAGGTCGTCACCACTCTGGTCTCGGCGGCGCCCCTGGTGCTCCAGGCCGGCGTACAGCTCCTCACCGGACTGGTCGACGCCGCGGTGGCGGTGCTGCCGATCGTGGTCGAGGGACTGGTGTCGATCCTGACCGCGCTCCTCGGCGCGGTGGTCGAGGCGCTGCCCCTGCTGCTGGAGGCCGGAACGACGCTGCTGCGCGCCCTGATCGACGGCATGGTCACGTTCCTGCCGCTCGTTGTCGAATTCGTGTTCGGGCAGATGTGGCCGACGATGCTCGGCGCCCTCATGGATCTGCTGCCCGAACTCCTCGACGCCGGCGTCGATCTGATGATGACGCTGGTCGACGGCCTGACGACGACCCTGCCCGTCCTGGTCGCACTGGCGTCCGAGCTGATCCCCAGGATCACGCAGACGCTCTCCGACATGCTGCCGCGCCTGGTCGAGACCGGCGTGGACATGCTGCTCAAGCTGACCGACGGGATGATCCGCGCCACTCCCCAGCTGGTGGCGCTGGCGCTCACCCTGCTGCCGACCGTGGTCTCCACCCTGATGCGGTTCATGCCGATGCTGCTCTCGGTCGGTTTCCAGGTCATCGGGTCCCTGGTGATGGGCATCGGGCGGGCGATCCCGCAGCTGGCCCGGACCGTCATCGTGGAGGTCATCCCCGCCATCCTCATGGCGCTGCGGCGGGCCGGAGGAAGCCTGGTGCGCGCGGGGTGGGACATCATCTCGGGCCTCGCGCGGGGCATCAAGGACGCCGTCTCCGGCGTTCTGCGGCCCACGCTGAACTGGGTCACCGGCCTGATCCCCAACTTCAAGGGGCCACGCCCGGTTGACCTCCAGCTCCTCCAGCCCGCGGGCCGGGACATCATGACCGGCCTGGCATCCGGCATCACCGACGGGGTGCCCGGGGTGCGCCGGGCACTGGGCGATGTCACCCGGGAGATCCCCTCCATGGCCCGCCCCACCGGTGCCCTGCCGCCACCGGGAACCGCCGGGGCCGCAGCCGGCGGCGGCCGGGTCGAGGTCGTCATCCACCTCGACGGAGACGAGGACATGGTGCGCATGTTCCGCAAGGCCGTGCGGGTACGAGGCGGGGACGTCCAAGCCGTTCTGGGAGGGGTGAGATGAGAATCGACCTGCGTGCGGAGATGCGCATCGGCGACGACGACGTCGATGTCACCGAGGACGTGCGGATCGCGGACGCCGTGGTCTCGCACCGCTGGGGCCGTGCCGACGAGGCGTCACAGCCGGATCCGGCGACCGCAGGACTGACGCTCAACAACCGGGACGGCGTCTACTCCGTCTACAACCCCCTCGGCCCCTACTGGGGGACGCTGGGGCGCAACACCCCCCTGCGCCTGACCAACCACACCGGTAGCGTGCACTGCGCCACCGGCGAGACCGGGCACATCAGCACCCCCGATCACCCCGCGCTGCGGATCACCGGTGACCTGGACGTGCGCCTGAGCCTGGGCACCTGGGCATGGCGGCCCGGGCAGAACATCGGACTGGCGGGACGCTGGCAGACCACCGGCAACCAGCGGTCGTGGATGCTGACCCTCACGGCCGCCGGGCACCCGCAGCTGCGCTGGTCCACCAACGGCTCCACCACCCTGACGGCCACCGCCGCACTGCCGGTACCGATCCTCGCCGGGAAACGGGGTGCCCTGCGCGCCGCGCTCGACGTCGACACCGGCGCCGGCTGGGCGGTCACCTTCTGGATCCGGCGGCCGCGCGAACCCTGGCGTCGCCTGGGAGAGCCGGTCAGCGGCTCCGGCGCCACGTCGGTGCACGCCGGGACCGCGGACCTGTGCGTCGGCATCATGCCGGCCGCAGGCATCGACGGCAGGCCCCTGCGCATCATGGCTGTCGAACTCCTCGACGGCATCGACGGCACGGCAGTGGCGGACCTCGACCTCACCACCGCCGAGAGCGGCGCCCCCGAGGTCGTCGACGCCGCAGGCCGCACCTGGAGCCCGCAGGCTGGCGCCGAGATCACCCGACGCCGCGTGGTCCACGCCGGGGAAATCGTCGAGCTGCCTCCGCGGTGGGACCGCACCGGGCAGGACCGGTACGTGCCGATCACCTCGGCCGGCCTGCTGCGACGGCTCCAGACCCCCTCGCGTACCCCACCGCGGTCCGCGCTGCGCCGCTACATGGCCGACCGGGCGCACGCTCAGGTGGTCTACTGGCCGATGACCGAGGGCGCGCAATCCGAGGCGGGTCGCCCGGCCGTGGGTACCGCGCTGCTGCGGGTGGTCCAAGCCGGTTGGCACTCCGCGCCGGCCCGGCCCGAATGGGGTCGCGGGGAACTGGCGCCGTGGTTGGAGCCGGTGATGAACGTCCCGGCCGAGGGCCTGGTCGTGCTCTCCGCACCGGTCACCGTCACCGGACAGCGGACCGTGGAGTACGTGCGGCAGGGCCCCGGAGGGACCGTACGGCTCATCCTCACCGACCGGGCCGACCCGCCCCGCGAATGGGTGCTGCTGATCTCCACCGGCGACGGGGGCTCGGTGGTACTGCTCTCCGGTGTCGACGGCCTGCTGATGCCGGTGCACGTGACGCTCGGGGACCAACGTGCCCTGACCAATGAGCCGCACCTGATCAGGCTCACAGTGGGGCAGGGCTCCTCGACGCCGTGGCAGATCCACATCGACGGCCAGCTGGTCGCCTCCGGTACCGCGTCCGTCGCGACCACCGTGCTTGCCCGGGTCGGCATGGAGGTGGTGACCGCCGGAGACCCGGAGACCAACGGCGCGGTCAGCATCGGCCACCTGGTGGTGTGGCAGGGAGCCGGGCCCGCCCCCGCCGAGACGTGGGGAGCGGTCCGCGGCTGGGAGGGGGAGAAGGCCGGGCGCCGCGTGGTGCGCATCTGTGGCGAACAGTCCATCCCGCTGACGGTCGTCGGCGACCCGGACAACACCCAACCGGTGGGCCCGCAGCAGCTCCAGCCACCGGTCACGGTGATGCGCCAGGCGGTCGAAGTCGACGACGCCCTGCTGATGGACGCCCGGCACGAACTCGGCCTGCTGCTGCGCACCCGGGCCAGCATGGACAACCAGCCCCCCGCGCTCGTCCTCGACGCATCGGCCGGTCACCTGGCGCAGGAACCAGAACCGACGGCGGACGACCAGCTGACCGTCAACCGCGCCGTCGTCGCGCGCATCGACGGCGGAGAAGCCGAGTACGAACAGACCGAGGGCAGACTCGGGACCCAGGACCCGCCGCTGGGCATGGGGCTGAAGGAGCGGGGCTGGGAGCTCAACGCCTGGTCCGACTCCCAACTCCTGGACCTCGCGGCCGCCCGGGTGGCTGCGGGCACGGTGGACGAGCTGCGCTGGCCGAAGATCACCCTGCACCTGCACGATGACCGCCTGGCCGACCTGGTGGACGACGTCCTGGAACTGCTGCCGGGCGACCGGGCCACCCTGGTCGGCGTGGACGGTGCCCCGCCCGGCGTGATCGAGCTGGCCATCGACGGCGCCACCGAGGCCGCAACCAGCCGCGAATGGCGCGTCGACCTCACCTGCCGCCCCGGTTCCCCGCACGTGGTGGGGCAGGTCACGTGGGACGATCCGCAGCCGGAGGACCCGCCCTCCCACATCGACACCGACGGATCCCGCCTGGCACTGCTGGCCGGCCCCGACGCCACGACACTGTGGGTCGAGCCCGCCCCGCCCGCCGAGCTGGACTGGATCGTGACCGGCTCCCCGCAATCCGTCCCCGAGGATGTCCCCGTCGATGTCCTCGTCGGTGGCGAGGTGGTGACGGTCACCAACATCGGTGCCCCGGTGACCGGAGGGCCCTGGGCGGCGGCGGCCGGGAACACCGACATCATCGGAGCCAACGATCAGGTGGCGCCGAGCGTGACCGCGGCCGAACCCGGACTGCTGGTGTGCGCCTGGGCCACCTACGCCATCCCCGTCGAGTACACCATCCCGGCCGGGATGACCGGCCTGGGGCAGGCCGCGGGGTACTACGCCTCGGCGACCGTCGCCGTGGAGAACGTGCCGGCAGGCCCCACCGGCACACGAACCGCCACGGCCGATTTCGTCGACGCCTACGGGGCGATCTCGGTCGTGGCTCCGGGAGCCTCCGTCGCCCTGACCAACTGGGTCCGCGCCTATGAGGAGCTGCCGGAGGACGGCCTGACGCTCACCGCGCCGGCCGAGGTCGGGGACTGGCTGGTGGCCATCCACCTGGCCGACTGGGACCCCAACGACGAGATGGCCCGCCCCGACGGCGGGTGGGAACCGGTGACCGAGTCCTCCGGGCCCACCGCCGACGCGGCCCGCGTACGGGTGTGGGCCCGGCAGGCAAGCACCTCCGGGGCCCAGGAAGTCGTTCTGTCGGGTGGCGACCAGCTGACCGACGTCCACGGCTGGCTCCTGGTCTTCGCCGGTGTCTCGGCCGCCAGCGGCCAGCCGTTCACGGTGATCCGCGCGAGGAACGGCATCTCGAAAACGCACCCGGCCGGTACGGACGTGCGCTTGGCCCGCCCCATGCTCGTCGCTCCCGGGTGGGATGTCGACGGCGTCCTGGGGCTGTGAGAGGAGGGGCCTCATGACGCGCTGGGTTCCCGGCATGCGGGTGACCGCAGGCCGGGCCAACGGCATCCTCATGGACTGGACACCTCTGACCGATCTCGGAACGTGGCAGGGAAGTTTTGGGCCGAACTCGTCTTTCGTGCCGAGGATGCGGAAAATCCTGGACCGGGGAACACCGGTATGGGAATTCGAGGGAGACATTGACCTCGGCAGCGTATCGCTGAACTCCACTCATCAGGTTTTCGTCTTCAGCGCCGGCCACCGGGTATCCAGCACAAAAATCTATGCTCAGGGCGGAAATTCCGTTTCCTACAGTCACGTATGGGTCCAATTCATCCCGGCCGGGGGACTCAACGTCGGCATCCCCAACTCCGGGTCCAGCAGCGGTGCGACCCGGGTGTGCCTCGCGGGGCTGCGCATCACCAACCCCTGAACCGACAGGAAGTGATCGACATGGATCTGGTGTCCCGTTCCGGATGGGGCGCCCGTCCCTTCCGGACCCCCGCCGGGGCGACTCCGTACGGCAGGGCCCGACTCGGGGTGAAGGTGCACTACCTCGGTAGCGCCTACTCCGACCGACCGCATACCCAGTGCCCCGGCTACATCCGCTCCGTGCAGGCCCAGCACATGGACGGCAACGGCTGGTCCGACATCGCCTACTCCTTCGTGGTCTGCACCCACGGCACCGTCTACGAGGGGCGCGGTCTGGAACGGCGGAACGCGGCGAACGGCAACACCTCGCTCAATGACGCCCATTACGCGGTCTGCGCGCTGCTCGGCGCCTCCGGCCTGACCGAACCGCCCGACGCCCAACTCCACGGCATGCGGGACGCGATCGAACACTGCCGGGCCCGGGGCCCGGCCGGCGGGGAGATCTCCCGGCACGCCGACGGCTTCGCCACCGCCTGCCCCGGCCCCGCCCTGACCTCGTGGGTGCGCGCCGGCGCCCCCCGGCCGTCGAGCGGTGGGCCCAGCGGCTTCCACGTGGTGCAACGCGGGGAGACCCTTTCCGGTATCGCTCGTCACCACGGAACCACCTGGCAGGAACTCCACACCCTGAACCGAGAGCTGATAGGCCCCGACCCGGGCCGGATCACCCCCGGACAACGGCTGCTCCTGCCGGGGGGCACGCACACCGTGCGGGCGGGGGAGACCCTTTCCGGCATCGCCACCGCCTACCCCGGGGTCACCTGGCAGCAGATCGCGCAGGCCAACCGCATCCCCGCCCCCTACACGATCCACCCCGGTCAGCGCCTGACCATTCCCGCGCAGCGATCCGCCCCCGTC
>NZ_VKHS01000309.1 GCF_014141525.1 Streptomyces calidiresistens | reverse complement strand
CCGCCCGGCGCCCCGGTCAGCCCGGCCAGCCCCAGGGGGAGCCCCGGGTCGCACGCCTCCAGGTACCGCGCCTTGCCGTCCGGATCCAGCAGCACCGGCGGGGGGTGACCGAAGTCCAGGATCCGCAGCGTTCCGGGGTCCCCGGACGACACCTCCACCACCACGGCCGTGGTGAACCCCTCCACCCCGTCCATGCCCGTCCGTCGGGCGCCCTCGCGCTGCCACGCGCTCTCCAGCCGGTGCCCCAGTTCGGTCAGATCCGGCTCGGTGTCCGCGATCTCGCGGAAGGCGCCCAGGATCACCGTCACCGCCTCCGTCGCGCCGAGCCCCTTGCCCCGCACGTCCCCCACCAGCAGGCGCGCCCCGTACGCGGTGTCCACCGCCGCGTACAGGTCGCCGCCGACCAGGGTGTCCACCCGGGCCGCCTGGTAGCGGGCGGCCACCTCCAGGGGACCCACCCGGTCCGGCGGCTCGGGCAGCACCGCGCGTTGCACCGCCGCCGCCACCCCGCGCGCGGAGGCGAGCTGCCGGTTGAGCCGACTCACCACCAGGGAGAACGCCGACACGGTGATGACCGTCAGACCCCGGATCATCTCGTCGGAGACCAGGGCGGCGTGTCCCACGTAGATGGACAACAGGATCACCGCGACCGTGGAGACCAGCGCGGCGAACACGGTCTCCCGGAAGGACAGCAGCGCCGCCGCCACCAGCGGCGCGGCGGCGAAGAGCGGCGTGAAGGTGGCCTCCGGCGGCGTGAGGAGGTTGAGTGCCGCCCCCAGCGCGACCAGGCCCACCGGCAGCAGCCGGAGGTACCGGGGAACCGGTGCCCTCCGCTCCTCGGGGAAGAGCTGCAGGCGACGAGCTTGGTGCACTCCACCAATTTCCACCCGTCGCCCGACGAAAGCCACCCGGCAACCGACATAAAAACGATGAAGGGGAAAATCTCCCACGAATCCCCGGGGAACGGCCCCCTCCGGACGGGCGCGCACGGTCGTCACCCGATCCCGGCCCGCGACCACCGCACCCGAACGGATGACATTCCCCCGCCTCACCCATTCGGGGGGCCCGGGCCGCCGGCCGGGGCCGGGAGCGGGATGGGCCGCGGCCACCCGCCCCCGGAGGAGACCACCCGTGAATCCCGTGGCCGTCCCTCCGGCCGAGGCCCGGCACCGAGCCCGTGCCGCTGGAGCCCGCACCCGCCCGGCCGAGGTCGTCGATCTGCGCCCCCGGGTTCCGTGGATCGACCGGACGACCCGACCGACCCGCGGGTTCGCCCGGATCGGGTCGGCCCCGGCTACGCCGCGTGCACCGACGCGCCGGCCGCCGCCCCGTCCCGGCGGCACGCGCCGAAGGTCCGACCCTCGACCCGATCCACACCGGCCGGGCCCCGGCGGGGCTCATCGCCGCCGGCCGTGACGGGGACTCCACCCCGGCGGGACGACCGTCCTCCTCCACACCGGCGGGCTGCCCGGCCTCTTCGGCCCCCCGACGCCCTCGCCCGCACCGAGGCCCTGCTCGACTCCCCCACCGGGGGTGAGCGCCCGCCCCGGTTCGTACCGGGGACGGAACGAACCGGGGCCGGGGACGGGGAAAGCCGGAAGAGGGATGCCGGCCCTCCCCTCGGCCCCGTCGTTCTCAACCGGTCGGCGGCGAGGGCGGACCCACCTCCAGGCGCGGCCAGTCCGCGAGGTCCCGCAACAGTTGCCGGTCGTGCGTCGCCACCACCACGGCGGCGCTCGTCCCCCGGATCGCCCCGGTCAACTCGTCGACCAGGGCCGCCGAGAGGTGGTTGGTCGGCTCGTCGAGGAGGATCAGTCCCGGTCGCACCGCCAACACCAACGCCAGGTCCAACCGGCGCCGTTGCCCCTGCGACATCTCCCCGACCGGGGTGCGCGCCGCCTCGGCGTCCAACAGCCCGAGGGCCCGCAGCGGCACGACCTCGGCGTCGCGCAGCACCCCCCGGGCCACCAACCGCCCCACGTGACGGGCGTGCACCTCCCGGGCGGTGAGGCGGGGGTCCCGTTCGGCGCTCTCCTGGCCGAGCCCGGCGATCCGGGCCCCGGGAGCCCGGTGGACACTCCCCCGGTCGGGCCGCGTGGAGCCGTCCAGCACGGCCAGGAGGGTGGACTTCCCGGCACCGTTGGGGCCGGTCACCAGCAGACGGTCACCACCGTCGAGGGTGAGGTCCACCGGCCCGGCCAACCTGCCCTCCACGGCGACGCCGTGCGCCCGCACCTGCGGCGCGCCCCGCCGCACCCCGGGATCGGGCAGGCGCAGGACCGGGAGCGGCTCCGGCACGTCGACGCGGTGGGCCTCCAGCGCCTCCTGTTGCCGCTTCAGTGCCTGCACGACACCCGGCGCCCGGGACTGGCGTTGGTGCTTGCCGGTGCCCTTCTCCGGACGCCAACCGGTGGAGAGCCGGTCCCGGGCCCGGGACACCGCCTCCCGCAACCGCCGGTGCTCCTCCTGCTGCTCGGCGTGCTCCTGTTCCCAGCGTTCGCGTTCGCGCCGACGGGCCTCCCGCCAGACCTCGTAGCCGCCGGCGTACAGGCGCGGCGTGCCGTCACGGGTCGGGTCGAGGTCCAGGAACCGGTCCGCGACGTCCCGCAACAGCGCCCGGTCGTGACTGACGACGACCAGGCCGCCGGTGTGCCCGCGCAGTCGGCGGGTGAGGAAGTCCAGGCCGTCGGCGTCGAGATGGTTGGTCGGTTCGTCGAGCAGCAGGAGGTCGTGGTGCGCGCCGAGCAGGCAGGCGAGCCGGACCCGGTAGCGCTGCCCGACCGACAGCGTCGCCAGCGGCCGGTCGCGGTCGGTGCAGGCGCCGAGGGCGTCGAGGGCCACATCGACCCGGCGCTCGGCGTCCCACGCGTCGAGCCGGGTCGCGACCTCCAGCGCGGCACCGTACCGGTCGTCGGCCCCGGGGACACCGTCGGTCAGTGCGGCGGTCGCCGCGTCCAACTCGGCGAGGGCCGCGAGCGAGGCGGCCAGCGCCTCGGAGGTCAGGGTGCCGACGGTCGCGCCGTCGCGGGCGTCCAGTTCCTGGCGGGCCAGGCCGATCGTGCCGACCCGGTGCACGGTGCCGGCGTCGGGCTCGATCTCCCCGGCGAGGAGGTGCAGCAGGGTGGTCTTGCCGCGTCCGTTCTCGCCGACGACGGCGATCCGCGACCGGGTGGAGACGGTGACCGAGAGACGGTCCAGGACCCGTCGGGGCCCGCGGGTGACGATGACGTTCCCGACCCGGATGTGGGCGTCGCCGGCCGGGCCGGCGGACGGGGAGACGGAGGGGGAGACGGAGGGGGAAACAGCCGGGGTCGAGGACCCGGGAAGAGGGGTGGGGTTCAACGGTGCTCCGCAGCTCGCAGGGGAGCCGGGCAGCGTGGGTCGGCCGCCCGGCGGGGAACCGGAACGGCGAGCGCGAATTCAGCAGGGGGTCAGCAGGGAAGGCGCGCCGCCGTCAGCGGCGGAGTCGGACCTTCTGCGACCAGATACCTCGTGCCATGGCGCCAGGGTAACAACGCGGACCTTCGGGGTCACCCGATATACGACCCGTCACACCTCCCCGCCCGACCCCCGAACGCGCCTCCGGGTGAGCCGGTGCGCCCGCTCAGGCATCGCCCACATGTGCAACCGCCGCGAGTTCCACATGACGGGCGGCCCGGAGGAGATCCATGGCACGGATCCGGTCCGTCCCCTTTCCATCCGGGGCCGTGGAGTTCAGCCGCTCCCGCAGTGCCCGGATGCACCGCTCCAACAGAAGGCGCTCCTCCACCCCCAACGGCCCGCCGGATTCGAGGCAGGCGTCGACGCAGCGGTGCAGGTCCGCGGCGACCGGGTCCCCGGCGGCCGGCGGGAGCCAATGTCGGTCGCGCAGGAACGACAGGCAGTGCAGGGCTCCCTTCCTCGGCGCGCCCCACCATCGCGCTTCCCGGTACGGGTTCCGCTCGGTCGGGTGCGGTTGACGTGCCCCCCGTCCCTTGGCGAGCCGTCGCTCCGCGTCGAACAGTCGAAGCTCGGCGTGCCACGCGTTCCTGCCGGCCTCCAGCACGTCCAGCGCGCGGAGCAGGGCGCCCTCGTCCGTGCGGTAGGGGCCCGCCTCGGCCTCGAGAAAACTCAGCGTCGCGTGGAAGCCGAGCGGCCGATACAACTGCACGCAGGACCGGAGGCGCGAGACGCGGAGTCCCCGGGGGAGCCTCACATCGCGGGCCTGCCGGGCAAGGTTGTTGAAGCTCACCCGGCGAGGCCAGCCGCGCGTCCCGATCCGCTCACGGGACTTTCGGTCGCCGGTGGACCGCTGTGTGGAAACCCCGGAACGGGCCCCGTGGCCACGAGAGCGTGATGACCCCCATCCGGGCCGCTGCCCACCTCCGGCCCATCCCGCCGGCGTCCCGACCCGGGCGCCCCGCCCGGTGGGTGGGGGACACCGACGAGCCACCGGCCCGGCCGGCGGTTCCGACCGTTCGGCCGAGCGGCGGCCGAGCAGGGGGCCGTCACGGCTTCCGAAACGGCAACGACCCCGGGGCGGATGGTCTCCGACCCGGGGTCCGGCGGTAGGCCGTGTGGGACTCGAACCCACAACCAATGGATTAAAAGTCCACTGCTCTGCCAATTGAGCTAACGGCCCGCAGGGAGCAGCATAGCCGTCCGCCGAGGGCGGGTCGCGGGCGATTCCCCCCGGCGTGTGCCGGGTCGATGGCGCCCCCTCGGAGCGGGCGTGCCCGCCCCGGCCGGAAGCCGCCGCTCGCGCGCCCGGCGCATCCGGCGCGGCCCCGGCGGGACCGGTGCCGTGGCCCCGGACCGGGCCCGGACACGGGTCCCGGCCCGCGCCGGGATCGCCCCGGGGAAGGGGACGGGCGCGGGCCGGGGCGAGAGGCGGTCGAGGGGTCCCGACCGTTCCCGGCGGTGCGGACCGCCGGGGCGACCCCGGGAGGGACTCCGGGGCCGGGCATCGGGGCGGGCCGGGGCGGCCCGCCGGAGCACCGGGGTTGTGCCGGTGCGCGTCAGGGCAGCGGGGTGCCGCCGGTGGCATTGACGATCTCGGCGGTGATGTAGCTGGCCTCCTTGGAGGCGAGGAAGACGTACGGAGGTGCCATCTCGGCCGGCTGTGCCACCCGGCCCACGGGGGCCTGCGCGCCGAACTCCGAGGTCTCCGGGAGGGTGGAGGGGATCAGCGGCGTCCACACCGGCCCGGGGGCCACGCCGTTGACCCGGATGCCGCGCTCGATGAGCTGGGTGGAGAGCGACTGGGTGAAGTTCTTGATCGCCGCCTTGGTCATGGCGTAGTCCATCAGCGGCGGGGACGGCTTGTACCCCTGTACGGAGGTGGTGTTGATGATGCTGCCGCCCTCGGGGATGTGCGGCAGCAGGAACTTCGTCAACCAGAACATCCCGTACAGGTTGGTCTTCATCACCCGGTCGAACTGCTCGGTGGTGATGGCCTCGATGCCGTCGGGCTGGGCCATCTGGTAGGCCGCGTTGTTGACCAGCACGTCCACGCGGCCGAACTCCTCCACGGCGCGGTCGGCCAGTTCCCGGCACTCCTGCTCCTCCCGGAGGTCGCAGGCGACCGCGACCGCTCGGCGGCCGGCGTCGGTGACCAGGCGGGTGGTCTCCTCGGCCTCGCCCTTCTCCTCGGGCAGGTACGTGAAGAGCACGTCGGCGCCCTCGCGGGCGAAGGCCAGCGCGACGGCGCGGCCGATGCCGGAGTCGCCGCCGGTGATCACCGTGCACAGGTCGCGCAGGCGGTCCGAGCCCCGGTAGGACTCCTCGCCGTGGTCGGGACGAGGGCTCATCTCCTCGGTGTGGCCCGGCGGCTCCTGCTCCTGCTCGGGGAACTCGGGCCGGGGGTGGCGGGTGGTCGGGTCCACGCGGCGGGGCTCGTCGGACACGGGGATCCTCCTTCGTGGTGGGACGTTCGTGGTGGCACGTTCGTGG
>NZ_VKHS01000308.1 GCF_014141525.1 Streptomyces calidiresistens | reverse complement strand
GGGGCGCCCCACCGGGGGCGGTCGGGCGGGTGGACACCAGCACCATCTCGTCCCCGTCCGGGTGCATCCGGCTGAAGGCGGCGACCCCGGGCGCGGCGAAGGCCATGCGGAAGACCAGGCCGGGACCGAGGTCGATCAGATCGGTGCGTCCGGCGGCGGTGTGCCGGCACCACGCGGTGTTGGTCCACTCCGGCCAGGCGGTCGGCTCACCGGGGCCCCCGCGCACCACCGACCAGACGCGGTCGGTGCCGGGTTCGGGGCGCAGGTAGTGACCCCGCCCCGCCGCGCCCCACGGCAGGGGTGGTTCCGCCACCAGTCGGTCGCCGACCACGCGGACGCGGTGCACGCCGTCCCCACAGGCCGTCAGGATCCGCGCGCCCCCCGGGTCCGAGGGGTCCTCGGCGTCCCCCAGGCCGTCGTCGGGCAGCGGGAGGCGGTCGATCGGGTCGACCCGGGGGCAGCCGGTGGGTGCCGTCCACAGGTCCTCCAGGCGGTACAGGTCCCACGAGCCCGGGGCGCGGCGCCGCAGCACCAGGCGGGGTGACCCGTCGCGGAAGTGTTCCCCGCCGACCACTCCCACCCCCGGTTCGTCGGGGCGGGTGCGCACCCGCACACCCCGGCCCGCCACCGTGTCCACCACCGTCACCAGGTCGTTCCACGGCTCGTCGTTCAGCCCCACCCCGGTGCCCACCACCAGATACCGCCCCCCGGGGTCCGCGGCCAGTTGCTCGGCGGGCACGGCCACCGGTATCCGGGTCACGGGCATCGGCCGACCGCGGAGCGCGGCGAGCGGATCGAGCAGCAGCACCTCGCCGGCGCGTTCGTCCACGCAGGCGACCCGTCCGTCGGGGAGGGCGAGGAATCCGGCGTGCTCGGAAACATGACATCCCGTCAGGCGGGCGACCTCGCGTGCCCCCTCTCCTCCTTCCGACAGGGAGAGCACCACCAGGACCCCGGCGACGTGGTCGGCGACCAGCAGCGCGGCGTCCCCCGGCGGGGGCGAATCGGAGCCGGGCGCGGGGGTCGCGGACACGGCGGGGGTGGGGGTCATCGCTCGTCCCTCGGATCGCGGATAACGGGCTACTGCAAATGATAATCATGTATAGACTGCGTTCGGGGCCGGTACCCGACCCGGGGCCCCGGGTCGGGCGTGCCCGTTCGCGTCCCCGGCGCCGGGGACGACACCGCTCCTCCCTCCCGCGCCGCGACACCGCCGGGCCCCGACACCACCGACACGAGACGAGTCGAGAGACGACCATGCCGTTCACGCTCTTCACGCAGTTCGCGCAGTTCGCGCCGTTCGCACAGCCCGCCGGGGGCCCCCGTCCGATGCCGTCCGACACCCGGCCGGCTCCCGCCGGCGCCGGACGGACGGCCCGACGCGGAGCGCGCGCGCTCGCCGTCGCGGGCGCCGCCGCGCTCCTGCTCGGTGCCTGCGCCGCGGAGAGCACCCCGGAGCCCGCCGGGGCCGACGGCACCCCGGCCGCGGGGAGCGGTGCCGCGGACGACGGTCGATCCGCCGCGGACATCACCGTCGAACCGATCGAGCCCGCCCGCGAGATCACCGACGTGCGCGGCACCACGGTCGCCACGGACGCCGAGCCCGAGCGCATCGTCTGCCTGGTCGCCCTGTGCGACGACATCCTGACCGAGCTGGGCATCGTTCCGGTGGCCACCAACAGCGAACTCCTCGCCCACCCCGACTTCCTGGGACCGGAGGCGGCGGCCGAGGTGCCGATCGTCCCCGGCGGGTTCATCGCCCCCGAACCCGAGGCGATCCTGTCCCACCGACCCGACCTGGTGATCGGCCTGGAGGACACCCACGGTCGGCTGGCCCCCTCGCTGGAGGACGCCACCGTCTTCTGGACCGTCCAGCCGGAGAGCTGGGAGGACAGCGTCGCCTACCTGCGCGACCTCGCCGCCCTGACCGGCCGCACCGAGGAGGCCGAGGAGGCCGAACTGGCCTTCCGCACCCGCCTGGCCGGGGCCGAGGCCGAGCCGAGCGACCGCACCGCCCTGATCATCTACGGCAGTGACGAGAACTTCGGCGTCGCGACCCCCGGCACGGACGTGGCCGCGGGCCTCTTCCCGGGGATCGCGCACTACCCGTGGGAGTCGCGCGGGGTGGAGGGCACCTACAGCCTGGAGGAGATCCTCGCCGAGGACGTGGACGTGCTGTTCGTCGAGACGCTGTCCTTCGGCGGCGACGCCGCCCCGCTCTCCGAGGTGTTCGCGGGCAACCCCCTGTGGGAGAGCCTGACCGCGGTCCGGGAGGGCGAGGTGCACGAGGTGGACCCGGAGGTCTGGGCCAAGGGACGCGGCACCCGCTCCCTGGGCATCGTCCTCGACGAGGCCACGGCGATTCTGTGAGTCCCCGCGTCCGTCCCGGGCGCCCCGGGCGCCCGGGACGGAAGGCCCGGGGAGCCGCCGCGGTCGTCGTCACCGCGCTGATCCTCGGCGCGGGCGTCGCCGCCCTGTGCCTGGGCACCCCGGTGGTTCCGCCGACCGAGCTGCTCGGTCCGCTCACCGGGGGCGGGGACGACCCGCGCGTCGCCGTGGTGGTCGGTCAACTCCGCCTTCCCCGGGTCGTCCTGGCCCTCCTGGCGGGGGCCTGCCTGGGGGCCGCCGGGCTGGTGCTCCAGGAGGCGTTGCGCAATCCGCTGGCGGTCCCCGAGATGTTGGGGGTCTCGGCGGGGGCCGCGCTCGGCGTGGCCGTGCCGCTGGTGCTCTCGCTCTCCCTGCCCGCGCTGCTGGTTCCCTCCCTGGCCCTCGTGGGAGCCGCCCTCGGCGGGGGACTGACCCTGGTCGCCGCGGGGTTCGGGCGCAGCCCCTCGGCCGTGCTGCTCACGGGAGCCGCCGTCACGGCCGCGCTGCAGGCGGCCCTGCTGGTGGTGATGGTGATGGCCGATCAGCTCAGCCTGCAGATCATCTACCGCTACCTGCTCGGGTCGCTGTCCGCCCGGACCTGGGAGCACGTGGGCGGGGTGTGGCCGTGGCTGGTGCTCGCCGTGCCGGCGCTCGTGCTCTGCGCCCCCGTGCTGTCGGTCCTGCGGCTGGGGGACGACGACGCCTCCGCCCTGGGGGTGCGGGTGCACCGGGCCCGCCTGGCGGCGCTCGGCGTGGTCGTGGTGCTGATCGCCCCCGTGGTGGCGGTCTGCGGACCGGTGGCGTGGGTCGGCTTCCTGGCCCCGCAGATCGCCCGGCGCCTGGACCCGACCGGTCACGCGGTGCGCTGGCTGCCGTGGTCGATCGCCTGGGGGGCCGCGATCGTCCTGGTCGCCGACCTGCCGGCGCGACTGGCCCTGGCGCCGGTGGAGACCCCGGTGGGGGCCTGGACGGCGCTGGTGGGAGTGCCGGTGGGAGTGCTGTTGCTGCGGTCCGGTCGGCGGTCCGGTCGGCGGTCCGCGCGGTCGGCGGCCCACCCGGACGGGCATCCGACGTCCGTACCCGCCCCGCGGATTCCGGTCGGGCCGGTGCCCGGGACGGGGAAGGGGAAGTCGTGAAGGGTTCCGGAGTCGTCGTTCCGTCGCCGGCCGGACGCCGGGCGGGGACACCGCCCCGGCTCCCGGTCCCGCGTTCCCCGTTGCCACGCCTGGCGCTGCTGTTCCTGGTGGTGCTCGCCGTGGCGGTGGCCGACGTGGTGGCCGGTCGGGCCGTCACGCCCGCGGGTGTGTGGGAGGTGCTCCTCGGCGGCGGGGACGCGCTGGACCGCCACGTGGTGCTGAACCTCCGGGTGCCCCGGATGCTCGTCGCGCTCGTGGCGGGGGCCTGTCTGGCCGTGGCCGGGCTGCTGTTGCAGTCCGCGCTGCGCAACCCGTTGGCCGGGCCGGAGGTCACCGGGGTGACCCCGGGCGCGGTGCTGGGGGCGGTGGTGGCCACCGGCTTCGGTCTCGCCGACCGCCAGTCGCCGTTGGCGGTGGTGATCGCCGCCTGCCTCGGTGGTCTGTTCGGCGCGGGTCTGCTGTGGGTGCTCACCGGGCGCAGGCGCGACGACCCCACCGAGACCGCCGTGCACGGGGTGCTGGTCTCCGCGGTGCTGGGCGGTCTGACCGCCATGGTGCTGCTGGTGGCCCCCGGTGAACTGGGCTCGGTGGTGCAGTGGTTGATCGGCACCACCGACGGGCGGGTGTGGCAGCACTGGAACCTGCTGTGGCCGTGGGCGCTGTGCTGGGGGATCGCCGCCTGGCTGCTGGCCGGGCCGCTCACCCTGTTGCGCTGCGGTGAGGAGCAGGCGGCGGAGGCCGGTCTGGACACCGGGCGGGCCCGGGGAGCCGCCCTGCTCTGCGCGGTGGCCCTGGCCGCCGGGGCGGTCTCGACCGTCGGCGCGCTGGGATTCGTCGGACTCCTCGTACCGCACCTGGCTCTGGCGCTGTTCGGCGCCGATCTGCGGATCACGGTGCCGGGAGCGGCGCTGGCCGGGGCCGCCGTGGTGGGTGGGGCGGACGCGCTGGCGCAGGTGGGCGGCCGGGCCCTGGCGGTCCTGTGGGACGCCGACCGGTTGACGCTGCCGGTGGGGGCGTTGACCACGGCGTTGGGTGCGGCGCTGCTGCTGGTGGTGGTCCGCAGGTCCCCGACGCGGGATTTCTGAGGCGGGTCCCGGTGGAAGCGACGGGGACGACCGAAGCGACGGGGACGACCCGAACGACCCGAACGACGGGGACGGGAAACACGAGAGGGGTGACCCCGATGGGGGACACGCGGGGCGCGGTCGACGGGCCGGGCGGGACGGGAACGGCGACGGCGGCGCAGCGGGGTCCGACGCCGGAGGTGTCGACGGCCGGGCGTTCCGGGCGACCGCCGGGGATCACGGTCCGGGACGTGGCGTTCGGCTATCCGGACCGTCCGGTGCTCCGGGGGGTGGACCTGCGGGTGGAACCCGGCGAACTGACCGCGCTGATCGGGATGAACGGCTGCGGCAAGTCCACCCTGTTGCGGGTGATCGCGGGCCTGCTCCGCCCGGAGCGGGGGAGTGTGCAACTGGGCGGTGAGGACCTGGCGGGGATGTCCCGTCGCGAGGCGGCCCGTCGGGTGGCACTGCTGCACCAGTCGGCGCCACCGGTGCCGGGGATGACGGTGCGGCAGTTGGTGCGGCAGGGGCGCTGGGCGGCGCGCGGACCGTTGGGCATGTTGCGCGGAGGGGACGACGCGGCGGTGACGCGGGCCCTGGCGGACGCCGGGGTGACCGGGTGGGCGGAGCGTCCGGTGGACGCCCTGTCCGGGGGCGAGCGGCAGCGGGTGCGGTTGGCGCTCGCGCTGGCCCGGGACACCCGGATCCTGCTGTTGGACGAGCCCACCACCTACCTGGACCTGCACCACCAATTGGAGGTGCTGGGCACGGTGGTCCGGCTGCGGGAGGAACGGGACCTCACGGTGGTGATGGTGCTGCACGACCTGGGGCACGCGGCGCGGTTCGCCGAGCGGATCGTGGCGCTGAGGGAGGGCCGGGTGGTCGCGGACGGGGCGCCGCGCGAGGTGGTGACCCCCCGTCTGTTGGCCGACGTGCTCGACGTGGTGGGTCGGGTGAGTGTCGATCCGGTCGGGGGGTGGCCGGTGTGTCATCCCGATCACCCTCTGAACCATTGATATTGAAAATCATTTTTACTAGGCTCCCTCCGGGTGCCCAACCGGGCACCAACTCGCCCTCATTCACGGAGGTTTCCGATGGAGCACGAGTTCGAGCAGGAGCAGGTCTTCGCCCCCGTCGCCGACCCGGGTCAGCTGGCCCACCTCTCGCCCACCCACTCCAACGCCCTCGTCGAGAACCCCTTCGAGGACACCGAGGAGTGACCGGGGCCGGGTGAACCGGCCCCGGGGGCGGCCCACCGGCCGGTGGGCCGCCCCTTCCCGGTGGGGTGCCGGCCGGTGCCCCACCGGGAGTCCCCGCCACCGTCGCGCCCCGTCCATCGCCCACGACCCCTCAGGGAGGTCCGCGTGTCCCGATCCC
>NZ_VKHS01000307.1 GCF_014141525.1 Streptomyces calidiresistens | reverse complement strand
TATAAGAGACAGGCACCCCGACGACGCAGCCGACACCCCCGCCGACGCCCCCGGGTCGGCCGTCCCGGCCGCCGAGCTCGCCCTCATCGAGGAGACCGCCCGGAAGTCCGCCCTGGTCTGGGTGCGCGGTCCGCGCGGGTCGGTTCGCCCCCTGTGGCACGTCTGGCACGAGGGCGCGGTCTGCGTGGTGGGCGGAGCGGGCGAGCAACCGCTGGACGGCCTGGGTCTGACCGACGGCGGGCGGGCGACGGTGAGCGCGCGCAGCAAGGACAAGGGCGGCCGACTGGTGGTCTGGCCGGCCCGGGTGGTGGAGCCGAAGCCGGGGGGCGCGGAGTGGGAGGCGGTGGTCGCCGAACTGCGCGGCAAGCGGCTCAACGCCGTGGACCCCGAGGGCACGGCGGCGCGCTGGGCGGAATCCTGCCGGGTGCTGCGACTGGTGCCGGCCGGCCCGGCGGAGCAGCGGCCGGGGGCCATGCCCACCGACGGCGGGGCGGCGGTCCCGCCGCCCTCCCCGGCGCTGACCCGGGGGCCGCTGCCGTCGGGGTTGCCGGCCCGTCGACGGCGGGGTGCGACCCCGGGGGGTCGCCGGGCGGGGTGACGGCCCCGGGCCGGGGCCCGGGGCGCCGGTGGGCCCGTCAGCCCTCCCCCTCGCCGCCCTCGCCGCCCGACTCCTCCTCGGGCGGGAGGATCATCTTGTCCCCGTAGTCGAGGATGTCCTCCTCCTTCGGGGCGCGAAGGGTGAACTCCTGGTCCCAGTCGAGGAGGGAGAGCTGCCCCGCCTCGCCGGCCCGGGCGAACCTCAGGGGGTAGGGATCGCCGACCAGCGCCACGTCGAGGACGCCACCGGCGCCCTCCCCGGCCAGCACACCGATCGTCTCGATCCCGTCGATCTCCCCGCGCTCACCGGTGCTCCGCTCCCCCTCCATGGTGATCAGCAGGGGGATCATGGTGTTCTTCTCGGTGAAGCCGCTCAGCGTCCCGTAGACGGGGTCGTCGGGGGCGACCTTGACGTACTTGCCCTCCAGGGTGCCGGAGGGGTCGATGCCGGCCTCGGCCTCCTCGTCGCCGTCCTCCCACTGGTGCTGCCAGAAGGCGCCGTCCGCCTTGAGGAAGAGGTCCTCGCCCACCCGCAGGAGTTCGAAGTTCATCCCCTGGGTGGAGACCTCGCCGATGCCGCCGTCCGGGCCGAGCCGCATGTCGATGCGGAACTTGCGGCCCTCGGTGATGATGTCGCCGGTCAGACGCACCGCGTCGGCCGCGAGGGCGGCCTCCATCGCGCGTTCCTCGATGACCTCGGCGGGCTGCGAGACGAGTTCGTTGACCTCCTCCTCGGGCTCCGGGGACGAACCCCCGCAGCCGGTGAGGCCGGCCCCCGTCAGCACGGCGGCACAGATGGCCCCCGACAGTGCGGCGCGCCAGTTGCGGACTCCTGCGGTCACCGGGCCTGCCTCTCCCTCGGGTCCCTCGGTCGGTCCTGTGGTGGACGCATTCCGAGCACGTTGCGTTCCCCATCGATCACCAGCGCTCGCGTATCGCCGACCGATGATCGATTCCGGGCACGGCGAACGGTCCGGCCGGTGGCGGGACGGCGCGCGAGCCGCAGCGTACCCCGCCCCGTCGCCGGGCGACGCGGGCCGGTACCGGGGCTTCCGCGCGGAGCCGTACCATCGGGTACATGGCTACCGACACCCCCGCAGCCCCGCAGACCGCGCCGTCCGAGGAGGCGGTGCGCTCCGCCCTGGCCACGGTGGACGACCCGGAGATCCACCGACCCATCACCGAGCTGGGGATGGTCAAGTCGGTGGAGATCGCCGGCGACGGTGCCGTGCACGTCGGCGTGTACCTGACCGTCTCCGGCTGCCCGATGCGGGAGACCATCATCAGCCGGGTCTCCGAGGCGGTCCGGGCGGTGCCCGGCGTCACCGACGTCGCGGTCGAGCTGGACGTCATGAGCGAGGAGCAGCGCCGGGAGCTGGCGACCGCCCTGCGCGGGGGCCAGGCCGAGCGCGAGGTGCCGTTCGCCCGGCCCGACTCGCTGACCCGGGTCTACTGCGTCGCCTCGGGCAAGGGCGGCGTCGGCAAGTCCTCCGTGACGGTCAACCTGGCGGCGGCGATGGCCGCCGACGGCCTGAAGGTCGGCGTCGTGGACGCCGACATCTACGGCCACTCGGTGCCCCGGATGCTGGGGACCGACGGTCGCCCCACCCAGGTGGAGAACATGATCATGCCGCCGTCGGCACACGGCGTGAAGGTCATCTCCATCGGGATGTTCACTCCGGGCAACGCCCCGGTGGTCTGGCGCGGGCCGATGCTGCACCGCGCCCTGCAGCAGTTCCTCGCCGACGTCTACTGGGGCGACCTGGACGTGCTCCTGCTCGACCTGCCCCCCGGCACCGGCGACATCGCGATCTCGGTGGCCCAGTTGGTCCCGAACGCCGAGATCCTCGTGGTGACCACCCCGCAGCAGGCCGCCGCCGAGGTGGCCGAGCGGGCCGGCGCCATCGCGGTGCAGACCCACCAGAAGATCGTCGGCGTGGTGGAGAACATGTCGGGCCTGCCCTGCCCGCACTGCGACGAGATGCTGGACGTCTTCGGCAGCGGCGGCGGCGAGCGGGTGGCCGAGGGGCTGACCCGGGCGACCGGCGCGGAGGTCCCGGTGCTCGGCACCATCCCGATCGACCTGCGGCTGCGCGAGGGCGGCGACGAGGGCAAGCCCGTGGTGCTCTCCGACCCGGACTCCGCGGCGGGGCAGGCGATCCGCTCGGTCGCCTCGAAGCTGGGCGGCCGGCAGCGCGGCCTGGCCGGGATGTCGCTGGGGATCACCCCGCGCAACAAGTTCTGATCGCTTTCCGGCCGCCTTCCCCGCCGTCCGCCGGGGCCCGGCCCCGGCGGAGGCCCGGGGCCGGTCCGGCCCTCCGTCAGGTGTAGCGCTCCCCCGGGTCGTCCACGACGGCGAAGCCGAGACCGTACGCGCTCATGCCCCTGCCGTACGCCCCCAGGTGGACCCCGCGATCGGTGGTGCCGGCGAGCACCCACCCGTACTCCGACTCCCGGTAGCGGAACTCGCGGGGGCTGCCGTCCACGGGCAGGGTCAGGGAGGCCCAGCCGCCGCCGTCCAGGTGGTCGGCGAGGTCCCAGGCGAGGGCGGTCTGCTGCTCCAGCCAGTCCTGCCGCAGGGCGCGCTCCATCCGGCCGGGCCAGGTGCACGAGAGCAGGCCGGAGCCGGCCAGCCAGGCGGCGGCGGAGACGGAGGTGGCCTCCAGCAGGCCGGTGCCGTCGGGGCTGGAGCGCACCGGCCGGGCCGCGAGCGTCACCACCACGGCGAAGCTCCGGTCCTCGCGGCCGGGCTCGGGGAGCACCGAGGGGCGGTCGCCGTGGGCCAGCGAACCGTGCTCCACCGACCCGTCGGCGGCGGTGCCGACGCGCAGGAGCCGTCTGGGGCCCGGGAAGGCGTCGTCCAATCCGTACCAGGGGAAGTCCGCCCGCAGGAAATCCTCCGGCGTCGAACGCTCCCCCGGCACCTCTCCGGCACCCCGTGGCTCGGCCCGACGTGTGGTCTCCATGCGCGGACGCCTCCTCCTTGGCTGCGGCCGGGTAACACCCCGGACACACGTGAGGATAGCCACCGGTATCGCGCTCATCGGGCACGACCGGGGAGGCAAGAGGGTCATATGCCCTGAATGGGGTGACCGAAAGGTGCGCCACGGGGAGCACGAGGGGGCGCATGCGCTCCCGAACGCGCCGGGGTGACCGAGGTCACGACGACGCCGGGGCCGACGAACGGCGGAGAGGCCGTCGGAGCCCGCGCGGGCTCCTCCCCGGTTCACCGGTCGGGCGCGTCGCGTGCCCGAGCCCGGTCCCGGGGTCCGGCCGGCTCAGGTGGCGTCGGAGTCGAACGGCGGCGGCTCGGAACCCGTCGGACCCGTCGGACCCGTCCCCCGCTCCTCCCCGCCGGGCCGCCCGGCGGGCGGCACCGGACCGGTGTCGGGGCCGGACGCCGGCGCGGGCGGGTCACCGGCCTTGCCGAGGGAGACGACCCCGCCGGCCGCGGCTCCACCGGCCGCCCCCGCCGCCACGGCCGAACCGTTGCGTCGCACCGGGGTGCGCCCGTTGACGGCGTCGGAGACCTCCGTCAGCTCCTTGCGCACGTCCACGCTGTCGCGCAACTCGCGCAGGCCCAACTCGTCCCGCTCCAGCAGGTGCTTGCGGGCGAAGCGGCGCGGATTGAGGTCCTCGAACTCGAAGTCCTTGAACTCCGGCCCCAGCTCGTTGCGGATGTCCCGCTTGGCGTTGTCGGAGAACTCCCGCATCCGCCGCAGGAAGCCCGCCACGTCCTGGATCATCTTCGGCAGCTTGTCGGGGCCGAAGACCAGGATGGCCAGGATGATGAGCGCAATGAACTCGAGGGACCCGATATCGAAGAACACTGGCGACTCCCTGGTTTCCCTCACTCACCGGACCCACCGGGCCTGACACGACACACCGCCACGGTACCCGCCCCGGGCGGCGGTGGGGAGTCGCCCGGGGACACCGCGGGGTGAACACCGCGGGCCCATCCGGGGGAGACGGGGGAAAACGGCACGGGACCGCCCGGCGCGGGTCCCGCCGCCGCCCCGCACGGCACCGGCCCGCGGCTCAGCCGTCGGCCGCGCCCAGGGTCACCGGGATGACCAGCTCGCCGTCCTCGCGCTCCACCGTGAGCTCCAGCACATCGCCCGGACGGTGCGACCGCACCCGGACGATCAACTCGTCCCCGCTGCGCACGCGCTCGCCGTCCACGGCGGTGATGACGTCGCCCTCCTCCAGCCCGGCGAGGTCCCCCGGCCCGCCCGGCACGACCGCCGGATCCTCCGACCGCGAGGCCACCCGGGCCCCGACGCCGTCGAAGCCCATGTCCACCATCACCCCGATCACCGGGTGGGTGGCACGCCCGGTGTTGATCAACTCCTCGGCCACCCGGTGGGCCTGGTTGACCGGTATCGCGAAGCCCAGCCCCACGCTCCCGCCGCGCGCCTCGCCGTCCGGGCCGATGCCGAGCTCGGGGGTGCGGATGGCGCTGTTGATGCCGATCACCCGCCCACCGGTGTCCACCAGCGGCCCGCCGGAGTTGCCGGGGTTGATCGCGGCGTCGGTCTGCAGGGCGTTGACGTAGCTGACGTCCGTGCCGTCCCCGTCCCCCCCGGCCGTGATCGGACGGTTCACCGCGCTGATGATCCCCGCGGTGACGGTTCCGTCCAGGTCGAAGGGCGAGCCGATGGCCACCACCGCGTCACCCACCCGGACCCCGTCGGAGTCGCCCAGCGGCAGCGGGCTGAGCCCCGACACCCCGTCCACCCGCACCACGGCCAGGTCGTAACCGCTGTCCGCGCCCACCAGGACCGCGTCCACGGTGTCCCCGCTGTTGAAGGTGACCTGGATGCGGCCGGAGCCACCCGCCGGACCGACCACGTGGGCGTTGGTGAGGATGTGGCCGCGGTCGTCGAGGACGAAGCCGGTCCCGGTGCCCGCGCTGCCGCCGCCCCGCACGTAGAGGGTGACCACTCCGGGCAGCGCCGTCTCGGCGATGCCCGCGATGGTCCCCGGATCGGTGGTGCGCTCGCCCTCCGCCACCTGCGGCAACCGCACCTGCACCGGTCCCCCGGCACGCTCCAGTTGGATCCCCACCACACCGCCGACACCACCGGAGACCAGCGCCAGGACCAGCGCACCGGTGAGCAGGCGCAGCCGGCGCCGCAACGGGGGCGCGGGCTCCCCCTCCGCCGGACCGGCGTGGGGAGGGCCGGGGACGCCGGCCGGCGGTGACAGGGGAGCGGAACCGGGCGCGGCCCACGGGTCGTAGCGGTGCAGGGGGGCGCCGGGTGGCGCCGCGGGCGGCCCGGCGGTGCCCCCGGGCGGGCCGACCGCCGGCGGGGCACCCGGCGGCGGGAAGGGGGTTCCGCGCGGGGG
>NZ_VKHS01000306.1 GCF_014141525.1 Streptomyces calidiresistens | reverse complement strand
GAGGGAAGGACCGGGCGGGGACCGGGGTCACAGGACGCGGCGCACGGCGAGCACGTCCCAGTCGGCGAGGGGGGTGATGCGCACGGGCCTTCCGGTGCGCGGGGCCTCGATGACGAGTCCTTCGCCCAGGTACATGCCGACGTGCTCGGGGCGGGCGGCGGTACCGCGGTTGAAGATCAGGTCGCCGGGTTCCATCGCGCTCGGCGAGACCGCCCGCCCCTCGTTGACCTGCGTGTAGGTGGTGCGGGTCAGTTCGACACCGGCCTTGGCGTACGACTGCTGCACCAAACTGGAGCAGTCGCAGCGCCCCATCGGGTCCGGGCCGTGCGGAGCAGTGCACGAGCCGCCCCACTGATACATCGTTCCGAGCTGGTGCATCGCCCAGGTGATCGCCGTGCGGGCCCGCGGATCGGCGGTCGCCGGGATCCGGTACCCCTCGGGCACCGCACCCTCGGGGATGACCCCGAAGCCGGAGCCGTCGACCGGATCGCAACCGGGGAGCGCACCCCCGCCCCCGACGTCCTCCTCGGAGGAGTCCGGGGCCGTGGCGGGGAAGCCGGCGGCGATCACCTGCTGCAGCGCGGTCGCCAACGGTTCCCACTGGGCGTACTCGTCCGGGTAAGCCGACCTCTGCACCGCCTGAGCCGCCCGGGTCACGCTCATGTGCTCCCAGCCGGGAACATCGAGCAGGGCCCGGTAGAAACGCTCGCTCGCATGGACCGGATCCCGGATCTGCTCGGGAGTTCCCCAGCCCTGTGAGGGACGTTGCTGGAACAGACCCAGGGAGTCGCGGTCCCCGTGGTCCAGGTTCCGCAACCGGCTCTCCTGCACGGCAGTGGCCAACGCGACGATCTGCCCGCGCCGGGGCACCTGCAGACCGATCCCGGTGGCGACGATGGTCCGGGCGTGCGGGATCTGCTCCCCGGGCAGCTCCAACCCCTCGATCTCGACCTCGGAGGCATCCGCTCCGTCGAGGATCGCCGCGACCCGCTCGGCGATCCCGTCGGTGTCCGGGTCGGACAGGCAGCGGCCGGCGGAGCCGCCGACGGCTTCGCCGGCGAGGGCCGTCACCATGGCCGCACCCCCCAGGAGGAAGGGGGAGAGGAGCACCACGCCGACACCGGCGGCGATTCCCCTCAACCGATCCCGCCCCCTCGCGTGGCACGGCACGCGGGCGGCAGGGCGCAACGAGAGGTCACCGAAGTCTCCTTCACCAGCGGATTCCGGCATGCCGCGTACGCCTGCGACGGGTGGAAGGGGCGCGGCGGCCGGGAGGGGCGATCACGAGCTACCGACCCGTGGACGAGTTGCCGCTCGCCCCATGGGCGGAGAGAAGCCGCCGCAACGGGACATCACCGGTGACGGTGTTCCCCGGGCGGTTCCACAACGGTAGGTCCGGATCGGCCGCCGACCAAAAAGCCGGCACGGGGGATCGGAATCCGTCCCCCTTCCCGGAGTGTTTTGGTCGGCGGCCGAATCGCCCCTACCGTTGTGGAACTCCCTCGCCCGCCGGCCCCCGGATTCCCGGACGTGTGCGCGCCCGATACCCGGCCCGCCCGAATTCCCCCGGCGACGGGATGTCCCCTCGAATTCCCCCACCCGAATCGGGGTACCTCTTTGCCTTTTTCCCTGCACCGGGGCGACGCCCTGCGTGTGCTCACCACGCTGCCGGACGGTTGCGTCGACTCCGTGATCACCGACCCGCCCTACAACTCCGGCGGCCGGACCGCCAAGGAACGCACCTCCCGCTCGGCGAGGCAGAAGTACACCTCGGCCGACGCCAAGCACGCCCTGGCCGACTTCACCGGCGAGAACATGGACCAGCGCTCGTACGGGTTCTGGCTCACCCAGCTCATGACCGAGGCCCACCGCCTGACGAAGCCCGGCGGCACCGCGCTGCTGTTCACCGACTGGCGGCAGTTGCCCATCACCACCGACGCGATCCAGGCGGCCGGATGGCTGTGGCGCGGCGTGCTGGCCTGGCACAAACCGCAGGCCAGACCGCAGAAGGGCCGCTTCACACAGAACTGCGAGTTCGTCGTGTGGGGGTCCAACGGGACGCTGGACGGCTCCCGCAATCCCGTCTACCTGCCCGGCCTGTACTCCGCCTCCCAGCCCTCGGGCTCCAAGCGGCGGCACATCACCCAGAAGCCGGTCGAGGTGATGCGCGAACTGGTCAAGATCAGCCCTCCGGGCGGCACGGTGCTCGACTTCTGCGCCGGCTCCGGCTCCACGGGAGTGGCCGCCCTGCTGGAGGGGCGCGACTTCATCGGGGTGGAGAAGACCGAACACTACGCCGACATCGCGAGGGACCGTCTCACCGAGACCGCCCGGAAGACACTCACCCGCGACGACCTCGTGCTCACGGCCTGACCACCCGGCTCCCGGAGCCGCCGCCCCGAAGCCCCGGTGCGGCCTTTCCCCGTCGGCCACCGCTCGAAGGAGACCCCGCCCGCCCATGACCGATCCCGACAACCCGCCCGGGGAGGGCGAGATCGCCCCGGCGCGCCTGCCCGACACGCACCTGGAGGAAATCGAGGCCGGAGTTCGGAAGCTGATGGAGCAGTCCGCCCAGCAGGCGCGCCGGCTCGATCACCTGGCCTCGGCTCCGGCTTCCCAGTCCTCTCCGTTCTCCGCCCTCGGGGCCCCCGCTTTCGGCGGGCCCCCGCCGGCGGCCCCACCGGAACCGCGCCCGATCCTGGAACTGGAGGGCGAGGAGTACGAGGACGAGCTCGACGCCCTGTCCGACTGGGTGGACGACTTCCTGATGCCCAGCTACGGCGCGGAGGTCACCACGGCGGCACCGTGGTGCCCGCGCTGGCAGGAACACGACGACGTGGTGGCCTGGCTCCACGCCCTGTGGCTCGCCTACCAGCAGCACAAGGACCCCGAGGCGGGCCCGTCCGGACTGCTGGTGTGGCACCGGGACTTCCTCACCCACACCATCGCGGCGATCCGCGCCCCCGGCGGACCGCTGTCCGCGTGCATGACCTCCCCCGACCGTCCCGCACACCGGCTCCTGCCCGGCCCGCCGCCCTCGATCCGAACGGAGGAGGCCAACGCCGCCGAGGCCGGATCATCCGGTTCGACCGGGTCCGGGTCGTGAGCGCCGGGCGACCGGCCTTCGGCCTCAGCTTCGACCCACGGGCCCTGACCGACCTCCTCGGGGCCCCCGACGAGGTCCGCGACACCGCCCTGTCCCATCTCCGGGACGTGGTGAACGCCGAGCGGCGGGGGCTTCGGCTGACCGGGGACCTGGAGGGATACCGCAAGCTGTTCGTGGATCCCCACAAGGAGTGGCGCCTCGTCTACGGTCTTCGCCCGGCACCGCAGGCCTCCGCGTATCGGGAGGAGGTCCACGTCGTCGCCGTTCGTCCCCGGGCCCGCAACGACGTCTACGACACCGTCGGCATCCGCCTGGGCATGTCCCGCCGGCCGCTGAGCGCCCGCGCCCACGCCGCCCGGGTCCGCTCTCCCCAGCTGACCGACCACCTCCCTCTTCGGCCCGGTCCGGCTCCCGCGATGCCCGGCCCGCCGCGTCCCGCGACCGTCGTCCCGAACGGACCTCTCCGTTGACCCCACCCCCGGCTCGACCGGTCCGGGGACGGAACGACCCACCGCCGCCACGCCGCCCCTGCTTCCCGCCCACCGATCCGGCCCGCACCGAAAGGGGACCGTGCACCCACCCCACCTCGACCTCCGACTGGACGGCTTCCGGGCCACCGACGAGCAGACGGAGGAGGCGTTCCGAGACGCCATCGGCATCGACCACGCCGACCTCATCCCCCTGGCCGAGCACCACACCCCCGAGGGCACCAGCTACCACCTGCTCCACCACGCCGCAGCCACCTGGGGCACCCCCGGCGAGCCCCAGCTCATAGCCCTCCACCTGTGGCGCGACCTGCGCGAGAAGACCTTCGGTTTCACCCACGCACCGCTGCCCCTGGTCGCCATGGCCCAGTCCTGGCTCGTCCACCGCGGCTGTCCCCGCGAGAAGATCCGCCTGGCGCCGGACACGGGCACAGCGGCGGCCGATGAGACGACCCGCGCGTTGGAGGACCGCCTCACGTACGAGGGCAACCACTTCGCCCTCCTGGACAGCTACACCGACGACGATCCCGACCACGCCGCGACCGTCGTGATCCTGCGCTCCCTCGACGAGCACAGCCCCTCACCGTTCCGCGTGCTGCACGAGACCGTCGACACCGCCTCCCGAACCCACACCCTTCGAGAGGGCGGCTTCACCACCCACGCCGAAGCCCTCCGATGGTGCGGGGATGCCCTTGCGGGAAAGGCGACCCCACCGCCCCCCTTCCGGTCCACGGTCCGACCGGGCCCGCAGCCGATCGGCGCTCCTCCGGGAGTCGGCCACCGCTCCGCGGGGCGCGGGCGCTGAGCGCTTTTCCCGGAAAGCCGCACAACATAGACGGGCACCGCCGGTTGGGCAAACCGGCGAATCCACGGATTCTGATTGCGGCCGACGCAACGGAACGCCCGGCCCGCATCTCTTCGCATTCCCGGTTCTCGGAGAACCTCATTCGGCGTGCGCGTTTCCCGACCCGCCACCGCGAGTCCTTCGATGGGGCCGGGTCGGGATGATTCGACGCCCCGTTTTCCCATTCCCCGCCATGGCTCACCACCTGGAAAGGAAACCCCTGTGTCCGACGGGACAGACGATGTCGTGGACGTTCTCACCGAACAGATCGAGCGCCGCTTCGACATGAGCATGGACGAGCTGAGGGCCGCGGTCGCGGCGGCCCCGGAGGCCCACGACGAGGCCACCGAGCTCGTGCGCTGGCACGCCCTGCTCACCGAGGCCCAGGCCGCCGTGGACACAGCGGAGGACGACCTTCTCCGAGCGATGGAGACGCAGACCGACAGGATCGACGACCCCACCATGGACATCGCCCGGCGAGCCAACAACGCCGTCTTCGCCCGTGACGGGCGCGCCATGGTCGTGCGCTGGCTGCTGGACCCCGAGGCCCCCGGCAAGCGAGGGCCCACCGCCGAGCAACGGCCCCGCCCCGGCCTCGACCGGGGTCGGGGACCGGCTCCGACCACCCCCGCCCCGCCCGGGTCCACCACGGCCACGACTCCCACGCCGGGAGTCCGACGGTGAACGTCCGCGACAAGCCCTGCACCCTCGACGCCCGCCTCCGGGAGGTCTTCGACGCACCGGTCGCCGACCTGTACGAGCTGGCCGGCGGGCCCGACATCCCCGAGGCCCTCACCCGGGCCCTGGAGTTGCGCGGCTTCCTCGCCCTGGCCGAGGAACAGGTCGCCCGGGTCCGCGACCGCGTGCACCGGGCGATGGCACCCGAGCGCGACATGAACGACCTCTCCGCCGAGAACCTGCGCTTCGACGCCCAGTGGCTGGAGGCGGCGCTCTCCGCCCGTGACGGCTACCGCACCGCGCTGGAGAACCTGCTGCGCACCCTGCCCCCGCCCCACCAGCCGGCCCGTTCCACCCGGTTCGCGCAGCACACGGTCACCACCACTCTGTCCTCCACCGACCCGTCCCCCGGGCGCACCGGGACGTCCCGTCCGCGTCGAGGATGAAAGCTCCCGTTCCATTGACCCCACCCACCGCCGCCGAGATGGCGGCGCGGATCGAGGACCTGTACGGCGCGCCCCTGCCCCACCTCGAAGCCCACGCCCGCGATCGGGAGCCGGGCATGCTCGCCGCCCTCCTCGCAAGCCACCACACCATCGCGCTGGCCGAGCGGAACATCACCGTCCACCGCGAACGTCTGCGTCAGCTGACCCACCCCGAACGACGGATCGACGCCCCCGAGGTCTCCCACCTCCTCGACTGCGCCCGCCGTCTCGCCGAAGCCGTAGCCGTTCGGGACACCCAAGCCGCCACCGCCGACGCGGTCCTGCGCAGCCTCGGCCGTGCCCCGGCACCGCAGCCGCCCACCACCTCACCCGCGACCGCCCCAGCCGTTC
>NZ_VKHS01000305.1 GCF_014141525.1 Streptomyces calidiresistens | reverse complement strand
GGAGTCATCTCTCATGTCCGACTCTTTCGAAAACGCTTCTGAGAAGCGGAATACGGGCGACCGGGGCGGTAGCGGGTTCCGGGGGGACCGCCGGGGACGTCCCTGCCCCGCACTGTACTCCTCACACCCGCCCGGGGCCCCTCGACCACCGGTAGGGCATCGAGGCTGCTCACGCGCGCCCCGAGGCAGGCGGGGCGAACCGCGGGCGGGGCACGGACGGGACCGCCGTCACCCCCGATCCGGCCCGGGGACACACGTGGCGGTGCCCCGGTTCCCGCCCCCGGAGGGAGGGAACCGGGGCACCGGCACGTCGGGTTCGGCGGGGCCGCCGGCTCAGCCGGCGACGCTCACCGAGGGCTCGCCGGAGGCGATGCCGTCCTTCTCCATCTGTTCGGCGATCTTCATCGCCTCGTCGATCAGGGTCTCCACGATCTTCGACTCGGGCACGGTCTTGATGACCTCGCCCTTGACGAAGATCTGCCCCTTGCCGTTGCCGGAGGCCACGCCGAGGTCGGCCTCCCGGGCCTCACCGGGACCGTTGACGACGCAGCCCATGACCGCGACCCGCAGCGGCACGTCCATGCCCTCCAGGCCGGCGGTGACCTCCTCGGCGAGCTTGTAGACATCCACCTGGGCCCGCCCGCAGGAGGGACAGGAGACGATCTCCAGGCCGCGCTCGCGCAGACCGAGGGACTCCAGGATCTGGGTGCCGACCTTGACCTCCTCCACCGGTGGGGCGGAGAGCGAGACCCGGATGGTGTCGCCGATGCCCTCGCTCAGCAGCGCGCCGAAGGCGACCGCCGACTTGATGGTGCCCTGGAAGGCCGGACCCGCCTCGGTGACGCCCAGGTGCAGGGGGTAGTCGCAGCGCTCGGCCAGCTGCCGGTACGCGTTGACCATCACGACGGGGTCGTTGTGCTTGACCGAGATCTTGATGTCCCGGAAGTCGTGCTCCTCGAACAGGGAGCACTCCCACAGCGCGGACTCCACCAGGGCCTCGGGCGTGGCCCTGCCGTACTTGGCGAGCAGCCGTTTGTCGAGGGAGCCGGCGTTGACACCGATGCGGATGGGGGTGCCGTTGGCGGAGGCCGCCCGGGCGATCTCCCCCACCTTGTCGTCGAACTGCTTGATGTTGCCGGGGTTGACCCGTACCGCCGCGCAGCCCGCGTCGATGGCGGCGAAGACGTACTTGGGCTGGAAGTGGATGTCCGCGATGACCGGGATCTGGGACTTGCGGGCGATCACCGGCAGGGCGTCGGCGTCGTCCTGGGTGGGACAGGCGACCCGCACGATCTGGCAGCCCGAGGCCGTCAGTTCGGCGATCTGCTGGAGGGTCGCGCCGATGTCGGAGGTGCGGGTCGTGGTCATCGACTGCACGGAGACGGGGGCGTCGCCACCCACCTCCACCGAACCGACCCGGAGTTTCCGGCTCTTGCGGCGTTCGGCCAGCTTCAGCGGTATGGACGGCATTCCCAGCGAGATGGCTGTCATCGGTCTGTGCAACCCCACGGTGTGGTTCGAGGTCCCGGCGGAAACGGGCGGGCTCCGGTCATCGAGCCTAGCGGCAGCGGCGGGCTCCCCCCGCCGGCCGGGCGGCTCCGGTGGTCCCCGGGACGTCGGTGCCGGCCTCCGCCGGCGCCCCGGTCCGGGGCCGGTGTCATCCGGCCAGCCGCACGGGGCTGACGATATCAGCGACGAGGACGAGCAGCGTGAAACAGATGAACAGGCCCGCCACCACGTACGCCATCGGCATGAGCTTGGCCACGTCGAACGGCCCCGGGTCCGGGCGGCGCAGCACCTTGGCGGTGTTGCGGCGCGCCGACTCCCACACCGCCCCGGCGATGTGCCCGCCGTCCAGCGGCAGCAGCGGCAGCATGTTGAACAGGAACAGCGAGAGGTTGAAGCCGGCGAGCAGGAAGAGGAAGATCGCCACCTGCTGGCCCGCCGGGATGTCGAGGGTGAACACCTCGCCGCCCACCCGGGCCGCGCCGACCACGCCCATCGGGCCGTCCTGGTCCCGCTCGGCGGTACCCCACGCGGCGTTCCAGAGGTTCGGCACCTTGGAGGGCAGGGCGATCAGGGCGTTGACACCGGTCACCATGATGTCACCCATGTAGGTGACGGCTTCCGGAAAATCCTGCTTGACGATGCCCGGCGCCGGGGTGAAGCCCATGAACCCCGCGGTGACGTACTCGCCCTCCACCGCGCCGCCGTTGCCGTCCAGCGCGGCCACCTGGTTGGGGATGAGGGTGGCCCGCAGGTCCAGCGTCTCCCCGTCCCGCTCGACGGTGACCGTCGCCGGCCCGATGGTGTCCCGGATGCGGGCCTGGAGGGTGCTCCAGTCCTCCACGGGCTCCCCGTCGAAGGCGACGATGGTGTCACCGGGCAGGAGGCCCGCCTCGTTGGCCGGGGCCGGCCTGTCGCCGGCGCGGCACTCGTCGCGCTGCTCGTCCTGGGCCACCACGCACTCCGAGACCGTCGCCACGGTCGTGGTGGGCATGTTGATGCCGAAGGACATCAGCACCCCGAGGAAGATCACCACGGCCAGGATCAGGTTCATCGCCGGCCCGGCGAACATGACGATGATCCGCTTCCACGGTTTGCGGGTGTAGAACAGCCGCTTCTCGTCGCCGGGCTGCAGTTCCTCGTAGGCGGCGGCCCGGGCGTCCTCGATCATCGTGCGGAACGGCGAGGTGGAGCGCTGCCGCACCCGGCCGTCGTCGCCCGGCGGGAACATCCCGATCATCCGGATGTAGCCGCCCAGGGGGATCGCCTTGATGCCGTATTCCGTCTCGCCCCGGCGTCGGGACCACAGGGTGGGGCCGAAGCCCACCATGTACTGCGGCACCCGGATGCCGAACATCTTGGCGGTGCTCAGGTGCCCCAGCTCGTGCCAGGCGATCGAGAAGAGCAGTCCGAAGACGAAGACGGCTATGCCGAGGACGAACATCAGGGTGGTCATGCCGACGGCTCCTCGTCCCTCGTGTACCGGCCGCGGGCCGGTCCCCCGGCGGTCGTGCCGGTCAACTCCCGCGCCCGATGACGGGCCCGGGTCTCCGCATCCAGGACGTCCGGGAGGGTCAGGGAGGTTCCGGAACCCGCGGCGCCCCGGTCCCCGGCCAACTCCTCGACCACCTTGGCGACGGTGTCCACGATGCCGGTGAACGGCAGCGCGCCCGCCAGGAAGGCGTCCACGCACTCCTCGTTCGCCGCGTTGAAGACCGCCGGCGCGATCCCCCCGAGGTCCCCGACCCGGCACGCCAGTGGTACCGCCGGGAAGGCCTCGGTGTCCAGGGGCAGGAACTCCCAGGTGTGCGCCCGGGTCCAGTCGCAGCGCGGGCCCGCGTCCGGCACGCGGTGCGGCCAGCCGATGCCCAGGGCGATGGGCACCCGCATGTCCGGCGGGCCGAGTTGGGCGAGGGTGGAGCCGTCGGTGAACTCCACCATGGAGTGGATGTAGGACTGGGGGTGCACCACGACCTCGATCCGCTCGAAGGGGATGTCGTAGAGCAGGTGCGCCTCGATCACCTCCAGTCCCTTGTTGACCAGGGTGGCGGAGTTGATCGTGATGACCGGTCCCATCGCCCAGGTGGGGTGGGCCAGGGCGTCGGCCGGGGTCACCCGGTCCAGCTCGGCCCGGCTGCGGCCCCGGAACGGTCCGCCGCTGGCGGTGACCACCAGGCGGGAGACCTCCCGGCGCTCACCGCCGAGCAGGGCCTGGAAGAGGGCGGAGTGCTCGGAGTCCACCGGCACGATCGAGCCGGGTCGGGCCCGCTCGGTGACCAGCGGCCCGCCGACGATGAGCGACTCCTTGTTGGCCAGGGCCAGGACGCGACCGGCGTCGAGGGCGGCCAGTGTGGGTGCCAGGCCGATCGATCCGGTGATGCCGTTGAGAACGGTGTGGCAGTCGGCGGCGGCGAGCTCCGTCGCCGCGTCCGGACCGGCGAGGATCTCCGGCAGCGGCTCACCGGAGCCGTACCGGGCCCGCAGCGCCTCCCGCAGTTCCTCCCGCTTGTCCTCGCGGGCCACGGCCACGGTGCGCACCCGCAGGCGGTGCGCCTGCTCGGCGAGCAGGTCCACACGACCGCCCGCGGCCGACAGGCCGACCACCCTGAAGCGGTCGGGGTTGCGCAGGACCACGTCCACGGCCTGGGTGCCGATGGAGCCGGTGGAGCCGAGGACGACGATCTCGCGGATCTCCCCCGGGCCGTCACCGGCCGGGGCGGGGCGTACTCGCGGATCCGCGAGACACGATGGGCTGTCGGTCATTCCCCCATTCTGGCCCGTCCGGGCGCCCCGTCGTGCCGGGGTCGGCCGACCGGCCCCTCCCGGCGCCGGGGGTGCGGCACCACCCGTCGGTTCCGGGTGGACCCCGGGACCGTGCCGGGTCGGGGGACGCGGTGCGTCGTCCTCCGTGGTGGCCGGGGCCCCACGGCTTCCGGCGCTGCCCGCGCCGTCGCGCGGGAGGGACTCCCGGGGCGCGGACCCGCTTCCCGACCGTCCCGGTCGCCCGCCGCGCGGGGGCGGGGGTCCCCGGGGAAAGGATGCGCGGTCGCGGACGGGGAACCGAATTGAAGCGCTTCGACAGACGTATGGACAGGTTTGCCGTACGGGTTTAGGGTCTGCCAGAAGAACGGCGGGCCGTGGATCGGATCCGACACGCGGAACCGTCGAAGCGCTTCACCGGTGCCCCTCCTCCACCCCGGTCCCCGGGGACCGGGGGCGGGCGTCCGGGGGGCGAGCCGTCACCCGCACCCGGCCCCACACTGGAGAGCACCATGGTCACTCTCGCCGAGGTCGCCCGGCACGCCGGGGTATCGGCCAGCACGGTGAGCTACGTCCTCAGCGGCAAGCGGACCATCTCCCAACCCACCCGGGAACGCGTGGAACGCAGCATCCGCGAACTGGGGTACCTCCCCAACGCCGGGGCCCGCGCGCTGGCCAGCAGTCGTTCGAACATCATCGCCCTGATGATGCCCCTGCGCACCGACATGTACGTCCCCGTGATGATGGACATCGCCCTCGCGGTGGCCACCACCGCCCGCGAGCACGATCGCGACGTGCTGCTGCTCACCGGGCAGGAGGGGCCGGCCGCGGTCCGGCGGGTGGTGGGCAGCGGGTTGGCGGACGCCATGATCCTCATGGATGTGGAGTTGCAGGACGCGCGACTGCCCCTGCTGCACGAGTCGCCCCACCCCTCCGTGCTGATCGGCCTTCCCGCCGACACCACCGGCCTGACCTGCGTCGACCTGGACTTCGTGGCCACGGGACGGCTGTGCGTGGAGCACCTCGCCGAATTGGGGCACCGCGAGGTGGCGCTGATCGGCGAGGCCGCCGCGGTCTACGAGCGCCACACCGGTTTCGCCGAGCGCACCATCGCGGGCGTCCGGGAGCGGGCCGGCGAACTGGGGGTGCGGGTGCTGCACCGGCCGTGCGAGGGCTCCTACGAGGCGATGGCCGGCACGCTGGCGCGCATCCTCCAGGAGCGCCCCGGCACGAGCGGCTTCATCGTGCAGAACGAGTCGGTGCTCGGACCCATGCTGAGCCTGTTGCGGCAGCAGGGCCGGGCGGTGCCCGAGGACGCCTCGATCGTGGCGATCTGTCCGGACGAGGTGGCCACCCAGGGTTCGGTCGCGCTCACCTCCGTGGCCATACCGGCCCGGGAGATGGGGCGGCGCGCCGTCGAACTGGTCATGCCGAAGGTGGAGGCCGCCGGGCGCGGCGGGCACGGACGCCCGGTGCCGGACCGGATCGAGCTGATCCCGCCCCGGCTGACCGTGCGGGCCAGCACCGGTCCCGCCCCGGTCGCCGGTCGGGGCTGACCGCACCGACCACCCGTCGTCCCCGGGGCCGGGGGCACGCCCCGGTCGGGATCCGGGGGCATCGGGCGCGGGGCGGCGTCCGGGTCCACCGCCCCGCTTCGGACCCACCGGGTCCACCGCCCCTCCGGGAG
>NZ_VKHS01000304.1 GCF_014141525.1 Streptomyces calidiresistens | reverse complement strand
CCCCACCACCCATCCACCGCCACCGGCCCCCACGGGTCCGGAGCACCGCTGTGCCGCCCCGGAGGCCCGGGGCGGAGGGTTCCGCCCCCCACCGGAACCCGTCCCATCACCCATCACCGAAGGGAATCCACCCATCATGCGCACCGCATCCCGTGCCCGGGGCGTCGCCGCCGTGGCCGCGACGCTCACCGGCGCCCTCCTGCTGACCGCCTGCGGCGGCGGGGACGACTCGGCCGACTCGAACGGCACCGGCTCCGACCGGAACACCGCCGAGGTGGACGACACCGACGGGACCACCGAGGCCGCCGAGGCCAACGAGCCCCTGGTCCTGACCCACGACGGCGGCCTGCGGATCCTGGACGGCGACACCCTGGAGGTCGTCCACGAGATCGAACTGGACGGCTTCAACCGGGTCAACCCGGTCGGTGACGACCGCCACGTGATGGTCTCCACCGCCGAGGGCTTCCGGGTGCTGGACGCCGTCACCGGCGAGCTGACCGACGTCTCCTTCCCCGGCGAGAAGCCCGGCCACGTCGTCCACCACGCGGGTGTCACCGTGCTGTTCACCGACGGCACCGGCGAGGTCACCATGTTCGACACCGACGCCCTGGGCGACGGCGCGCCGGAGGTGGAGACCCACATGTCGGACGACCCGCACCACGGCGTGGCGATCAAGCTCTCCAACGGCGAGCTGGTCACCACCCTGGGCACCGAGGAGGCCCGCACCGGCATCGTGGTGCTGGACGCCGACGGCGAGGAGATCGCCCGCAACGAGGACTGCCCGGGCGTGCACGGCGAGGCGACCGCCCGCGACGAGGCCGTGGTCGTCGGCTGCCAGGACGGCGTCCTGGTCTACCGGGACGGTGCCATCACCAAGGTGGAGAGCCCCGACGACTACGGCCGGATCGGCAACCAGGCCGGCTCCGGGGAGTCCGCGATCGTGCTGGGCGACTACAAGAGCGACCCCGACGCCGAGCTGGAGCGCCCGGAGCGGGTCTCCCTGATCGACACGGAGACCGGTGAACTGCGCCTGGTGGATCTCGGGAGCAGCTACACCTTCCGTTCCCTGGCCCGCGGCCCGCACGGCGAGGCCCTGGTCCTGGGCACCGACGGCAGCATCCACGTCATCGACCCGGAGGCGGGCGAGGTCGTGAACTCCATCCCGGTCGTCGAGGAGTGGGAGGAGCCGATGGAGTGGCAGCAGCCGCGTCCGGCGATCTTCGTGCGCGACCACACGGCGTACGTGACCGACCCGGCCGGCGGGGCGGTGCACGCGGTGCACGTGGAGAGCGGTGAGATCCTCGCGAGCGCGGAGCTGCCGGACACGCCGAACGAGATCAGCGGCGTGATCGTCGACGCCCACTGATCACCATCCCGACACGCGGGGCGGGCCCGGGCACGATGCCCGGGCCCGCCCCGCGCGCGTCCGGCCCCGGGACCCGGCCTCACTCCGCCCGGGTGAGGTTGCGGCCCGAGTCGGGGTCGAAGAGCAGGATGTGGGCGGGGTCGAACCACACGTCGAGCTCGGCGCCCTCCTTCGCCCGGGTGGCCGCCGAGAGCCGGGCGATGAGCTGCCGGGGTCCGCCGCCCTCGTCGGCCGAACCGGTGACCGAGGCGAGATCGGCGAGCTGCCGGGCCTGCGGGCCCTCCCCCTCCAGTTCGAAGTAGGCGTACTTCTCCGAGCCGAGCGACTCCAGCACGTCCACGGTGCCGGTGAAGGTGTGGCCCTTGTCCCGCAGGTGGTCCTCGACCAGGGCGGCGTCCTCGAAGTGCTCGGGTCGGATGCCGGCGATCAACTCGCGGGGGGCGTCGGCCGCGGACAGCAGGGTGCGCGAGCGGTCGGGGAGCGGCACCGATCCCAGCGGGGTGGAGAGCCGGTCGTTCTCCACGGTCACCGGCAGGAAGTTCATCGAGGGGGAACCGATGAAGCCGGCGACGAAGAGGTTGGCGGGCTCGTCGTAGAGGTGCTGGGGGGAGCCGATCTGCTGGACGTTGCCACCCTGGAGGACGACGATGCGGTCGCCGAGGGTCATCGCCTCGGTCTGGTCGTGGGTGACGTAGAGGGTGGTGGTGCCCAGCTTCTTCTGCAGGCGGGACAGGGAGGTGCGCATCTGTCCGCGCAACTTGGCGTCGAGGTTGGACAGCGGCTCGTCCATCAGGAACGCCTTGGGGTCGCGGACGATGGCGCGGCCCATCGCGACCCGCTGGCGCTGGCCTCCGGAGAGGTTGGAGGGGCGGCGGTCGAGGTGTTCGGTGAGGTCCAGGACCTGCGCGGCCTCCTCGACCTTGCGCCGCACGGTTCCGTCGTCGACCTTCGCCAACCGCAGCGGGAAGGCCATGTTCTCCCGCACGGTCATGTGCGGGTAGAGCGCGTAGGACTGGAACACCATGGCGATGTCCCGGTCCTTGGGGGCGCGCTCGTTCATGCGTTCGCCGTCGATGCGCAGTTCGCCGGCGGTGATGTCCTCCAGCCCGGCCACCATGTTGAGGGTGGTGGACTTCCCGCATCCGGACGGGCCGACGAGGATGATGAACTCGCCGTCGGCGACGGTCAGATTCACCTCGGACACCGCGAGCGCGCCGTCCGGGTAGCGCTTGGACACCTGGTCCAGAACGATCTCGGCCATGGTCGGTTTCTCCCCTGCTCCCTGTGATCCCCGGGTTCTCGCGCGAGCTTCTGTGTGTGTCGGTCCCGTCAGCCCTTCACCGCGCCGGAGGTCAGTCCGGCGACGATACGGCGCTGGAAGAGCAGGACGAAGATGACGATCGGAATGGTGATGACCACGGCCGCGGCCGAGATCGTGCCGGTGGGATCCTCGAACTGCGAGGCACCGGTGAAGAACGCCAACGCCGCCGGAACGGTCCGCGCGGACTCCGAGGCGGTCAGTGAGATCGCGAAGAGGAAGTCGTTCCAGCAGAAGATGAAGACCAGGATGGCGCTGGTGACCACGCCGGGCGCGGCCAGCGGGACGATGACCCGCCGGAACGCCTGGATCGGGGTCGCGCCGTCCATCTTCGCCGCCTTCTCCAACTCCCACGGGATCTCCCGGAAGAACGCCGAGAGGGTGTAGATCGCCAGCGGCAGCGCGAAGGTGATGTAGGGCAGGATCAGGCCGGGCCAGGTGTCGAACAGTCCGAGTTCCCGCTCGATGTTGAACAGCGGGGTGACCAGGGAGATCTGCGGGAACATCGCGATCAGCAGCGAGACGCCGATCAGGGCCCGCTTGCCGGGGAAGTCCAGTCGGGCGATGGCGTAGGCGGCCATCACCGCCAGGGACACCGCGATGAAGGTGGAGATCAGCGCGATGCCGATCGAGTTGATCAACGCCCTGGTGAAGATGCCGGTGGAGAAGATCTCCGCGTAGTTGTCCATCGTCCACGAGCGCGGGATGAAGTTGCCGTCGTTGATGGTGTCGCTGGTCTTGAAGGACAGCGACACGATCCACAGCACCGGCACCAGCGCGTAGACCACCACCAGGAGGTTGATCACCGACCAGCTCAGTCGGCGCCGGGCGTCGTGCATCGCGTTGCCCCCGGCGGCTGCCGGTGCGGCGGTCTCGGGCGCGGTCGTCGCGGCCATCAGCGGCCCCTTTCCCCGGTGCTGCCGGGCGCGGCGGCCCCGAACAGCTTCACGAACAGGAACGCGATGATCGCCACCGAGATGAAGATCAGCACCGACATCGCGGAGCCGATGCCGAGGTTCAATCCCCGGATGAGGTTGTTGTAGGTGATCATCGAGACCGACGAGGTGTCGTTGGCACCGCCGGTGAGGACGAAGATGTTGTCGAAGATCCGGAAGGCGTCCAGGGTGCGGAACAGCAGCGCCACCAGGATCGCCGGCTTCATCACCGGGATGATGACCTTCCACAGCCGCTGCCAGGGGCCGGCGCCGTCCATCGCCGCCGCCTTGGTGAGGTCGTCCGGCACCAGGGCCAGGCCGGCCAGCAGCAGCAGGGCCATGAACGGCGTGGTCTTCCACACCTCGGCGAGAATGATGATCGCGATGGACGCGGCCCGGTCGGTCAGCGGCGCCCCGTCCGGGGCGAAGGTTCCGGCGAGATAGCCGGTATCGGGTGTCCAGGCGTAGAACCAGGAGAACGCGGCGACGACCGTGACGATGCCGTACGGGATGAGCGTCACCGTCCGCACCAGGTTGCGGGCGACCAGCGTGCGGTGCATGACCAGCGCCAGCGCCATGCCCAGCACGAGTTCGATGGCGACCGAGATCACCGTGATGAGGGTCGTCACCCAGAACGCCGTCCACCAGTAGGAGTTGGTGAGGACGACGATGTAGTTCTCCAGGCCGATGAACTCCTGCTGGTCCGGCAGTCGCAGGTCGTAGCGGTGCAGGGAGAGCCAGATGGAGTAGATGATCGGCCAGCCGGTGACGGCGACCATCACCAGCGCGGCCGGGGCGCACAGCAGCCAGCCCAGTCGCCGCTCGGCGCGCTTGCCCTCGCTCATGGCGGCCCGGCCGCCCCGGCCGCCGTTGCCTCCCGGATCGACGGGGCGGGAGCCGCCGCCCCCGCCGCCGGTTCCGGCGGGGGCGGGGGTGGTGTCCTCCCGGCGGGGCTTCCCGGCGTGCCGGCCGGTGCCGGGCCTCGTCGCGGCCCGATCGGGTTCGGTCGTGGTCACGGGAGCACCCCCTGGGATTGCAGCGCGGCGTCGAGTTCCTCGCGCAGTTCGTCGGCGGTGGCCTCGGGGTCGATGGCCGACGGTGGCGAGAGGATCTTCGCGGTGACGGTGGAGAGGTTCTGGTAGACGGGGGTGAGCGGCCGGACCGCCGCCTCCGCCAGGGCCTCGCGGATGGTCTCCTTGGGCGGGTACTCGTCGGCCATCGTCGGGTTGGTCTCCGGGTCGGCCGGTCGGTCGGGGTCCAGCGGTGTCTCGTCGTCGTAGACGGTCCCGATGCTCGGCGGCAGACCGGAGAGCAGCGCCTGGTACTTCTGGCTCTCGGCGCTGCGCAGGCACAGCGCGGCCTCGAACGCCTCCGGCTTGTGCTCGGAGTAGCTGCTGACGGCCAGGTTGTAGCCACCGGCCGTCGCCCGGCTCTCGTCCCCCTCCTCGACGGTGGGGTAGCGGGCCCACCGGATGTGCTCCAGGTCGTCGGGCCGCTCCTGGGCGTAGGAGGCGTAGACGAAGGGCCAGTTGAACTGGAAGGCCCCGCCGCCGCCCTGGAAGGCGAGGCGGATCTCGTCCTCCTGCTGGTTGGACAGCGAGGGGCTGGTGATGCCGGAGGCGGACAGGTCGCGCAGGATCTCCAGCGCCTCGACCACGCCCTCGTCGACGACCGCCTCGGTGCCGTCCTCGGAGAGCAGTTGGCCGCCGGTGGAGGCGACCAGGCTGTTGAAGAAGACCACCAGGCCCTCGTACTGGGCGCCGGTGAACAGCACCCGGTACGGCTCGCCCTCCTCGCGCAGCCGCTCGGCGGTCTCGATCAGCTCCGACCAGGTGGCGGGCGGCTCGGGGGTGATCCGCTCGTCGTACCACATGAGCTGGATGTTGGTGTTCTTCGGGGCACCGTAGACCTTGTCGTCCCAGATCGCCGTCTCCAGCGGGCCGGGCAGGACGTCGCGGATGGCCTCCTCGCGGTTCTCCCCGGTCCACTCCTCGATCCACCCGGCCTCCGCGAACTCCGGGATCCAGGTGACGTCCAGGCCCAGGACGTCCAGACCGGTGTCCTCGGCGGCGAGCCGGCGCACCATCTGCTCGCGCTGGCCGTCGGCGTCGCGCGGCAGCTGGTTGTAGACGATGCGGTAGCGGCCGTCGGCCTCCTCGTTGCAGCGCTCCACCACGTCGGGGAGGCTCTCCTCGGGCGAGAGGAAGAGGTTCACCTCGGTGGGGCCGTTGTCGGTGCCGCAGCCGGCGAGCAGCGAGGCGGCCAGCAGCCCCGCCCCGGCCGCCGTGAGGCCGCGCCGCCGGGCGCGGGAGGACGCCCCGCGCGGTGCGTGCCCGGGTCGGCGGGGGCCGGTGCCGCCCGGGGACGCAC
>NZ_VKHS01000303.1 GCF_014141525.1 Streptomyces calidiresistens | reverse complement strand
GGGCAGGGGCATGGGTTCCTCCGGGTGGGGGTACGGGATTGCGCGAGTGATCACCGAAGCCGATACTTCACTACCTGAAACAACCATGCCCGTAAATATTTCAGACTGTCAAACATTTGCCTTCCCGTCCTCGCTCATATGCTCGGACCACCATCCGACCACTCTCACCCGCATGTCGCGCCCGGAAAGTCCCTGAACGCCTGATGAATGGTGTTTGCTGGACCCCGCCATGGGATCCCGGGTCCGGCTGCGCCATCCCCTCCCGGCGGCCCCACGGGGCCGGCGGCAGCAGACGAGGAGGCTCCTCTTCATGACAACCGCCCTGTTCGTGGCCCTGGTCATCGCGGTCTGGGTCCTCTCCGGAGTGATCGCGGCCGTCGTCCTGCTCGGCCGGCAGGGTTACCGCGATTGGCACTGGTACGTGCTCGGCGCCCTGCTCGGCCCGATGTTCGTCCCGATCGCGGCCGAACGTCCCCGCACGCGCCCCCGGACCCTGGAACGCAACGCCCTCACCCCGGAGGAGCACACGATCGGCGGTCGCACCGCGTTGGTGGCCGTGGACGGCTCCCCCGAGTCGCGTCAGGCCATCGCGGACGCCTCCCGACTCCTGGCCTCTCCCGACTCGCGCATCGTGCTGGCGACCGTGGTCGACGCCGAGAGCGGGAAGGCGAAGAGCGAGACCGACCGGGCCCGCGCGCTGCTGGCCGAATGCGCCGGGGAGTTGAACGGCAACGGGGGGCCCGCCATCGTCACCGAGATCGGCTCCGGCAAGCCCTCCGCGGTGCTGCTGCGGATGGCCGAGGACGAGAACGCCGACATCATCGTCATCGGCCGGCGCGGCAAGGGCCTGTCCCGCCGCCTGCTGGGAAGCGTCGCCGACGAAATGGTGCGCCGCTCCCCCCTCCCCGTCCTGCTGGCCACCGCGCCCAACGGCGCCCACACCGGCCGGGACGGCGGCACCACCGGTACGGCGGGGAACGACCCCGCCGCGGGCAAGGGGGTCTGATCCGCCTCCATGCCACTGTTTCTCGCTCCGGCCGCGATGATCGGCCTGGCCTGTCTGGTCCCCCTGTTGGACCGCAGGCTGGGCCGCGACACCGGATACGTGCTCGCCGCCGGCTTCCTGGCCGTGGGCGCCCTGCTGCTCGGCAGGGCGCCCTGGGGGGCCGACGAGCGGGTGGTGACCGCCGAACTGCCGTGGTTGCCCGCCCTGGGCGTCACCGCCGAACTGCGGCTGGACGGCCTGGCCGCCATGTTCTGCCTGCTCATCCTCGGGGTGGGCGCGCTGATCATGGCCTACTGCGCGCGCTACCTCTCCGAGCACGGCAACCACCGGGCCGTCTACACGCTTCTGACGCTCTTCGCCGGCGCCATGCTCGGTCTGGTGATGGCCTCGGACATCATCCTGCTGGTCGTCTTCTGGGAACTGACGACCATCTGCTCGTACTTCCTCATCGGTGACGCCGGCCCGCACGCCGTGCGCGCCGCCCGGAAGGCCTTCCTGGTCACCGCGTCGGGAGGGCTGGCGCTGCTCGCGGGCATGGTGCTGCTGGCGGTCGCCGCCGGCACCACCGACCTGGCCCTGATCCTCTCCGACCCCGAGGCCGTCCTGGCCTCCCCCCTGGCCCCGGCCATCGGGGCGCTGATCATCGTCGCGGCCGTCACCAAATCGGCGCTGGTGCCCGCGCACAGCTGGCTGCCCGGCGCCATGGCCGCGATCACCCCGGTCAGCGCCTACCTGCACGCCGCCACGATGGTCAAGGCCGGCATCTACCTCCTGATGCGGTTCTCCGCGCTCTTCTCCGGGGAGACCGCCTGGTCCGCAGCGCTGCTGGTCATCGGCCTGGTCTCGGCCGTCTTCGGTGCGGCGTGGGCGCTGCGCCAACACGACCTCAAGCGACTGCTGGCCTACTCGACGGTCAGTCAACTCGGTCTGCTCACCGCCGCGATCGGCGTGGGAACCCCCACCGCGCTCTCCGCGGCCATACTCCACACGATGGCCCACGCGCTGTTCAAGGCCACCCTCTTCATGCTCGTGGGCATCATCGACCACGAGGCCGGCAGCCGGGACATCCGCGAACTCTCCGGCCTGTGGCGCGTGATGCCGGTGACCGCGGCGATGACCGGCCTCGCCGGCCTGTCCATGGCCGGCGTGCCGCCGATGCTGGGCTTCGTCAGCAAGGAGTACCTCTTCCAGGGCTTCCTCGACGCGGACGTCACCCCCTGGGCCGGCGTGACGGCCGGCGCGATCGCCGTGGGGGCCTCCGCGCTGACCTTCGCCTACGGCCTGCGCATCTTCTACGGTGCCTTCGGCGGCCCGACCGTGCAGACCGAACTCTACGAACCGGCCCGCGCCTTCCTGGCCCCGGCCGCCTTCGCCGCCCTGTTGGGCCTGGTCCTGGGCCCCGCCGTGGGGCTGCTGAACACCATCGTCGGCCGCTCCCTGATCGACGTGTACCCGACCGCCGGCGAGGTCTCCTTCTCCTTCTGGCACGGCCTGTCCCCCGAGTTGGCGATGTCGGCGATCACCATCGCGATCGGCATGGGCCTGTTCCTCGCCCGGGCCCGGGTGGAGCGCACCCTGCTGCGCATCCCCGTCCCCGGGGACCTCTTCGAACGCGGCTACGAGGGCCTGCTGCGGTTCGGCGCGCTGGTCGGCCGACCCGACCGCACCGGTTCGCCCGCCTCGATACTGGTCCGCCCCGTCCTGGGTCTCATCGCCCTGGGCGCCGCGGCGGCCGTCGCCCTCGACAACGGCCCACTGCCCGGACTGGTCGGCGACCACTCCGCCGCCGCCGACTGGCCGATCCTGGTCCTGCTGGCGATCGTGGTCCTCGGCTGCGTGGTGACCGGCTCCGCGCTCACCGCGCTGGCGCTGCTGGGCACCGCGGGTCTCGTCGTCGCCCTGTGGTTCCTCCTGGCCGGGGCGCCCGACGTGGCGATGACCCTGCTGCTGGTCGAGGTGCTCACCGCCGTGGTGGCGGTGCTGGTGCTCACCCGCCTGCCCGCGCGGTTCCGGCGCCCCCGCGCCGGTCGCGCGGTGGGCTCGGCCGTGGTGGCGGTCGTCGCCGGCCTGGTCGCCGCGGGCGCCGCCCTGGCCTTCACCGGCAGCCGCGAGATCTCCCCCCTGGGGGACTACTTCCTGCGCCGGGCGGAGCCGGAGACGGGCGGTCGCAACGTCGTCAACACCATTCTGGTGGACTTCCGCGGGCTGGACACCCTCGGCGAGGCCGCCGTCCTGGGCGCGGTGACGCTCGGCCTGCTGATGCTGCTGGGTTCGCGCAGCGTGCCGAACGCCGGTCGGACGGCCCCCTCGGAGGACTCCCTGGTGATGCGGGTGGCCTTCCGGATGCTCGCCCCGGTGATGCTGCTGCTCTCCGCCTACCTGTTCCTGCGCGGCCACTACCAGCCCGGTGGCGGCTTCATCGCCGCGCTGGTCGCGGGCACCGCGATCGCCTTCGGCTACCTGGCCTCGGGGCGCACCCCCGGCCGGGGATCCCGGCTGCTGCGGCCCGGCCCGCTGACCGCCGGCGGCCTGATCCTGAGCATCCTCACGGCGCTGACCGCGACGTTCACCGGGGCGGCGTTCTTCACCCCGCTGCGCGGCTCGCTGGACCTTCCGGTCCTCGGTTACGTGCCGCTCACCTCCTCGCTCGTCTTCGACCTGGGCATCTACCTCTTCGTCCTCGGCCTGGTGCTGGCCGCCGTGGACCGGTTGGGCGACGGCCTGCCGGGCGGGTTCGACCCCTCGCGCGGGTCCGGCGGGTCCGGCGGGTCCGGCTCCCCCGTCCGGGCCGCCGCGGCGGACCCCGATGACGGACCGGCGCCGGAACCCGACACGCCCACCGCCGAAGCCGTCGAGTCCACCGGGGAGGCCCACCGATGACCGCAGCCCTGGCCGTCGGCATCCTGGTGACCGGCGGTGTCTACCTGATCCTGCAACGCGAACTGCTGCGCGTGGTGCTCGGTTTCGTGCTGCTGGGCCATGCCGTGAACATCCTCTTCGTGGCCGCCGGCGGAATGGACCGGCGCGGCGTGCCGCTGATCGGTCAGACCTCCCCCGAGGAGGCCGCCGACCCCCTGCCCCAGGCGTTCGTGCTCACCGCGATCGTCATCACCTTCGGCATCACCGTCTACCTGCTGGCACTTCTGCGGGCGGACGGGGCGCCCTCGCCGCCGGCCGAGCCGGACGAGGCCGCCGACGCCGGTTCCCCGGTCGCGGCGCCCTCCGCCCGACCCGACGCCCGGCAGGCGACCCCGGGCACCCCGCCCACATCCGAGAGCGACCCGGAATCCCTGGCCGAGGCGGAGAGCGACGCCCGGGCCGGGGTGGCGGGGAAGGAACCCGAACCCGGGGAACCGGACCGTCGGCGAGCGACGGCGGGGCCGACCGGGGACCCGGCGGCCGGGGCCGGGGACTCCCCCGGCGGCACGGCTCCCGGCTCCGGCCGGGGGAACGACACGAACGACGACGGGACGAGCGGAGGGGAGAGCCGATGATCGCGACCTCCCTCGCCCTGCCCGTCGCGGTTCCCCTGCTGGCCGCCGGCTCGGCGATCCTCACCGGCGGGCGACGCGCGCTCACCCGCGCCACCGTCATCGCCGCCAACCTGGCCGTCCTGGCGCTCGGCGCGTTCCTGTTGCACCGCACCGCCGACGGCTCGGTGCTCACCAAGGAGTTGGGCGGCTGGCTGCCCGGGGTGGCCATCGTCTTCGCCGTGGACACCTTCGGCGCGCTGATGTTGTGCACCACCTCGCTGCTGGTGGTGGTCTGCCTGGTCTTCGCCGCCGCCACCGGTGACGACCGCCATCCCCTGTTCGCGCCGCTGACGCTGCTGATGTCCGCCGGCGTCTACGGCGCCCTGCTGACGGCCGACCTGTTCAACCTGTTCGTCCTCATCGAGGTGATGCTCGCGCCGTCCTACGCGCTGCTCACCCTCACCGGGGGGCGGGCACGGGTCACCGCGGGCCGGCTCTACCTGGTGGTCAACCTGCTGGCCTCCACGCTCTTCCTGGGCGGCCTGGCGGTGCTCTACGGCGTCGCGGGCACCCTGAACCTCGCCGATCTGGCCGGTGGCGCCCGCGAGATGCCGGAGATCGCGGTCGCGGGCGGGGTGCTGATGCTCGCGATGGCCACCAAGGCGGCGGTGGTGCCGCTGCACGGATGGCTGCCGCGCACCTACCCCGCCGCCGGACCGGCGGTGACCGCCCTCTTCTCCGGCCTGCTCACCAAGGTCGGGGTCTACATCATCATCCGGCTGTACGCCGTGCTGTACGACGGCGATCCCCAATGGCTGTGGCTGGTGATGGCGGCCGCCCTGCTGACCATGGTGGTCGGTGTGCTGGGCGCGGTGGGCGAGCACACCATGCGGTCGATCCTCACCTTCCACATGGTCAGTCAGATCGGTTACATCCTGCTGGGTCTGGCGCTGTTCACCGGCGCGGGACTGGCCGCCGCCGTCTTCTACCTCGTGCAGTACGTGCTGGTGAAGGCCGCGCTGCTGGTGTGCGCGGGAAGCGTGGAGGCGGTGCGCGGGGACGGCCGACTGGACGGTGCCCGGCTCGCCCGCCGCGAACCGCTGCTCGCCCTGGCCTTCGTGGTCGCGGCCTTCTCGCTCGCGGGCCTGCCGCCGTTCTCCGGCTTCGTCGCGAAGCTGACCCTGCTGCGGGCGGCGGCCCTGGAGGACGCCTGGCTCGCGGTGACCCTGGCGGTGGCGGTCAGTCTGCTGACGCTGCTGTCCATGCTGAAGATCTGGACCGGTGTCTTCGCCGGCAGCGGGGCCCCGCCGGTTCCGGCGGACTCCGGCCCCGGCCGCCCCGAGCGCCGGGCCGGGCCCGGGCTGGTCTGGCCGGCGCTCGTACTGGCCTCGTTCTCCGTGCTGTTGGGCCTGGGCGCCGAACCGCTGCTGGTGCTCTCGGAAACGGCCGCGGAGGGCCTCCTGAACACCTCGACCTGGGTGGAGGCGGTGCGCACACCATGACTCCCATGCCCCCCGGGACCCCCGGGACCCC
>NZ_VKHS01000302.1 GCF_014141525.1 Streptomyces calidiresistens | reverse complement strand
GGGTTTCCTCCGGGGAGGGACGGGATCACCGCCCGTCGTCCCCCTCCTCCCACTCGTCCCGCGCCTCCCGGTCGTCGCGACCGTTCCGGCCCCCGCCGCGGGAATCGCCGCGGCCGGAGGCCAGGGCCCGGGCGCCGCCCGCCCAGCCCCCTCCCCCGGTCAGCCGGGGCAGCAACTGGGCGGTCAGCAGCGTGGTGAGCACCGAGGCGTCGCCGCCGGAGCCCTCGCCGCCGGTCTGCACCACCACCGGCTTGGGCGCCTCCTCGGCGAGCTTCGCGCCGACCTCCAGGCGCCGCCGCGCCAACTCGTACTCCAGGACCGCCCGGTTGTCCCGGTAGGCCGTGGCGAGCCGCTCCTGTGCCTTCGCCTCGTTCTCCGCCGCCGCCAGACCGGCCCGGCCCCGGGTCTCGATCTCGAAGCGGACCCGCTGCGCCTCGGTCTCCTGCTCCTCCAGCATCTGCGCCACGTCCTTGCGCGCCTGGTTGAGCGCGGCGTTGACCTCGACGATCTTGGCGTCCCTGGTCTTCTTGGAGCGCTCGATGTCCATCAGCAGGGTGTCGATCCGCCGCTTGCGGGTCAGCTCCCACTCCTGCTCGTAGGCGACCTTCTCCTTCGAGACGCGCTCCCGGGTGGCCAGGTGCTGCCGGTACTGCACGGGCAGCTGCACGTCCGGGATGTTGCAGCCGGTGATCCGGACCCCGTAGCGGTCCAGCTGCCGGTTGAGCAGTTCCTGCATGTCCGCCACGTCCGAACCGCGCAGGTCGTAGGCCTCCTCGGTGCGCACCTGACGGCTCCGCTGGCGGATGGCGTCCTGCACCGCGTTGGAGAGCACCAGGTCGAAGTTGCCGGCACCGATGGTCCGCACGAAACGCAGCGCGTCGGTGATGCGGAACTTCAGGAAGAACTCGATCGACTTCAGCGGGACGTTCTCCCGCGTCGGGCAGGCGATCACGGGGGCGGAGTAGGGGATCTCGGTGGAGGTGTCCACCACGAAGTCCACCCGCGACCAGGGGTGCCACAGGTAGTGGCGACCGGGGTCCAGGGTGCCGACGACCGCCCCGTAACGGGTCAGGACACCGGTGGTGCCCTGCTCGATCTCCACGATCGAGGACCGCCACCACCAGAGCATCCCCATCAGGAGGGTCAGCGCCCCGACGATGAAGGCGGGGCCGGAGAGCGCCTCGTAGGCGGTGCCGGCCAGGCCGTTGTCCGTGTCGTCGGCGGCCACCAGCAGCATCACGCCGGTGAGGATCAGGAACAGGCCGAGCCACAGCAGCACCGTCCAGCCGGTGCGCCGGTTGGAGCGGGGGATGACCACCGGCACCAGGGCGCCGTCGTCACCCCCGCGCAGCAGGCGGGCGATGTCGCCCCAGGAGGCCAGTGCCTCCTTGATGGTGGAACCGTGTCGGTCGGGTACGGGCTGGGACATCACAGCTCCCCTTCCTGCGGGGCGTCCTGCGGGGCGGAACCGGTGCCGGGGGCGGCGGGCCCGGTGTCACCGGGCGGGACCCCGTCGTCCGGCGGGGAGGTCGGACCGGTGGGGAGTTCGGTCCCCTGCGGCAGCTCGGCCCCGGAGGCCGCCTCCGCCGCGGCCGCCTCCTCGGAGAGGACCGGGGCCTGGACGGTGGTGGGAGCGGTCTGGCGCAGCGGGCGGATCTCCTCCTCCCGTTCGGCGATGCGGGCGGAGATCTCCTCCATCCGGCCTCGGATGGCCTGCATGTCGGTCTCGGTGAACAGTTCCTCACCGGTCTCGCCGATGATGCCCCGGGCCACGTTCAGGAAGTTGACGCTCGCCTCCTCGCCGGAGCCGATCTTCACCACCTGCGGCAGGCGGTCGGCCACCCCCTCCAGCGTGTCGAGCACCTGCTGCCGGTAGCGGTGGTTGAGGATCTCCGGCGCCTTGGCCGCGCTGACCGCGCGGATGTCCAGGGCCTGGGCCTCCAGGAGGGCGGCGTTGGCCCGGGCCTCGGACTCCGCCTCCACGAAGCGCTGGCGGGCCACCGCGCGGGCGCGGTTGGTCTCCCGCTCCAGGGCGGTGTCCATCTGGGCCTGGTACTGCGCGATGTCGGCCTGGATCGCGGAGAGGGTCTCGTTGAGGGAGGCCAACTCCTTGTTCAGGTCACCCTCGTTGTGCTCCTTGCGCAGCTGGAGCTCGTACTCGTGGGTGTACGCCTCCTTGGCCACCCGCACCATCTCCGGCGCCGCCAGGTCCATCCGGTACTCCTGGCTGGAGGGCTCGGCGTGCGTGATGTTGGCGTTGGTGAGTTCCACCGCCGGGCTGAACTGCTGGTTGAGCTGCTCCAGCAGGCGGTTGGTGTTCTCGCCGACCATGTCGTAGATGGCCGACGCCTCCTGCTCGTAGATCATGCTGCGGGTGGTCTCGCTGATCGCGTTGTTCAGCTTCTCCTGGAAGCCGCGCACCGCGCCGAGCGTGTAGATGAACTCCACCGGGTCGTTGATCCGGAACTGCACGAACAGGTCGATGGACGCCTGCACGCCGCTGCGGGTGGGAGCCTCGCGGATCGGCGCGTTGAAGGGGTACTCCCGGGTGGTGTTGACGATGTAGGAGACCCGCTTCCAGGGATTGAAGAGGATCACCCGACCCGGGCCGACCACCTGTTCCAACTTGCCGAACCGGGTGATCAGTGCCTGACAGCCCTCGGGCACCATCACCATCCCCTGGCGCCACCACATGAAGCCGGCGGCCAACAGGGTCAGCACCCAGTAGTGGATCCCGAACAGCGGGTTGGTCGCCACCGCGGCGTTCGTCGCGGAGAGCACCAGGACGGCCACCAGCCCGATCGCCACCAGCACCACGGCGGGCAGCATGGTGATCAGGGTTCGCCCGCGCGGCAGCACCATCGGGCAGATGACGTGCACCGTGCCGGAGCGGGTGCGCTCGGTCTCGCTGCGGTTGACCGCCTCCCCCGCCCCGTTGAGCGAGGTCGTCTTCTGCTCGATGCGGGTGCCGACCGAGGCCCCGTGGTCACGGGCGGCCAGGAAGTCGTCGGGGTCCGCCACTCCGGGGGTGTTGGCGTCGGGCTCCTCGCCCGGATCGCCTCCCCCACGCCGGTCGCCGGCGCCGCCGAAGGCGCTCTGCACCCGCTCGTTGACCAGGCCGGCGGCGGCCTGGCGCGGGTCGCCGCCGCGGGCGACCGATCGGGCCGCCTGACGGACGTTCTGACTCAGGGACATGGGTTGGCGTCCTCCCCGTTGCCCGGCGCGTCGTCGCGCCGGCGTCGTGATGACCGGCGGTCCCGGGGGACCGCCGTGGTGCGGACATGGTCGTGAGGGGCGTCCCCCGGTGTCCCGGGGTCCGGCGGCGTCCGTGCGGCGCGGGCGGCGCGGGGTGTCCCGGGCCGACGCGGTGCCACCCGTCCCGCGGGGCCCCCGACGCCTCGCATGGTTGGTCCACCCGTCCGTTCCGGGGGTTCCGGAGGACCGGCCCCCTTCCACCCGTGGTGCCGACGTCGCCCCTCGTGTGCCGGGTCCACCGCGGGTTCGGGCCGTCCGCGGGCGCCCGGCACGGCGCGGACGTCGTGGCCACGATCACATCAGTGTCCGGGGTGACGCGCCAGGCGGACGCGCGGTTCCCGACCGGGTTGTCACCCGGCCGTGACCTCGGGGCGGGCATACGCCGCGTTCCCCTTTCCGGGTGCCCGGGACGAGGGGGCGGAAACGTGCCGACCGGCTCAGCGGGGGGCGGGATCGCCCGTTCCGTCGTTCGCCGACCGACCGGGCGGGTTCGCGTCGACGGGGTCGACCCCCGCCCCTCCGGTCGACGCGGAGGGGGTTGCGGCGTCGGTGCGGCCGGCGGGCGCGTCGCCCCCGTCGGAGGCGTCCATGGCCTCCGCGGCCCGGTCCACCGCCCGGGTGGTGGCGTCCTCGTCGGCGCCCACCATCCGCAGGGCCAGCCCCGCGTACAGCAGCGCCAGCTCGCGCGGGGTGTCGGAGCCGGCCGGGTCGTACCAGCGCGCCACGTCGATGCAGAGCGACAGCAGGGCACGGGCGGTGCCGCGCACGTCCGCCACCCGGAACTGCCCGGCGGCCACGCCGTCCGCGATGACGCCCCGCACCAGTTCGGCGGTGCGCCGGCGCAGCCGCTGGATCTCCGCGTAGTGCTCCTCCCCCAGCGCGGCCAGCTCGTACTGCACCACCCGGGCCCGGGTGTGGTGCTCCGCGTGCCAGCGGGCGAAGGCGCTCACGGCCACCGCCAGCCGCTCGGCGGCCGTGCCGGGGCCGGCCACGGCGTCCCCCAGGATCCGGGCCACCCGCTCGTGGCCGTAGACGCTGATCTGGTGGAGGAGCTCCTCCTTGGTGCGGTAGTGGATGTAGAGCGCGGCGGGGCTCATGCCGGCGCGCCCGGCGATGTCCCGGGTGGTGGTGGCGTGGAAACCGCGTTCGGCGAAGGACTCCACGGCGGCCAGCAGCAGGCGCCCCGCCGTCTCGTGTCCGGCGGAGGCGGCGAGGGAGTCCGCGCCGTCCCGGCGACGTGGTCGAGCCGGCATGCCCGCCTCCCCTTCGCGCGTCGTCCCGCTGCGCGGGGCCGGGTCGTCTCCCGGACGTGCCGTTCCCCGCGCGGCCGACGGGGTGCCGGCCGAGGGCTCACCCTACACCGAAGCCCTGAGCGTTCGCTTAGCGATGTCACCGTTCGGACGCCCGGGGCCCCGGTGGGGCCCGCGCGCCGACCTCAGGAATCCCCTCCGTGCCCCCCGTGGACGATCAGGGCCCGGCCCCCGCGCCCCGCCACCATCGCCCCGAAGGCGTCGGGCACGCCCTCCAGCCCGATCCGGTCGGTCACCAGCGCGGAGAGGTCGAACCGGCCGGCCAGCACGTGCTCGGCCAGTACCGGCAGGTCACGGGCGGGGACGCTGTTGCCGTAGACACAGCCGCTCAGGGTGCGGCCGGTGATGAAGAGTTCCAGCGCGGAGAAGGAGACCTTCTGGTCCTTCCCCCCGATCCCGACGACCACCGCCCGCCCACCGCGCCGGGTGGCGCTCCAGGCGGCGCGGATGGTCTCGGCCCGCCCGGCGCACTCGATCGCCGCGTCCACCCCGAGACCGCCGGTCAACGAGCGCACCTCGCGCGCCGTGCGGTCCGAGGCGAGCAGGAAGTCGGTCGCCCCGGCCGCGCGGGCCAGCGGCTCCTTGCCCTCGGTGACGTCCACCGCGATGATCCGCGCCGCCCCCGCGATCCGGGCGGCCTGGAGGACGGCCAGGCCCACTCCCCCGACACCGATCACCAGGACGCTCTCCCCCTCCCGCACCCGGGCGCTGTGGTGCACCGCCCCCCAGCCGGTGAGCACCGCGCACCCGAGCAGGGCCGCCTCGGTCAGCGGGATGCCGTCGGGCAGGGGCAGCACCGCGTGCTCCGGCACCACGGTCTCCTCCGCGAAGGCGGCCACGGTCAGCCCGGGATACAGCTCCCCGCCGGTCTCGTCGTGCGCGTAGGGGGTGGTGGTGCCGGCGTTGGCCTCCGCGCAGAGCCAGGGCTCCGCCAGGACCGCGCAGAAGTGGCACCGCCCGCAGGAGGGGGCCCAGTTGAGGACCACCCGCTGCCCGGGGCGAACCGACTCGACCCCCTCCCCCACCTCCGTGACGGTCCCCGCGCCCTCGTGGCCCAGCACGGCGGGCGCGGGGTGCGCCAGGGTGCCGTTGGCCAACGACAGGTCCGAGTGGCAGACACCGGCCGCCGCGAGTCGGACGCGCACCCGGCCGGGGCCGGGCCGGGGAAGGACGATGCGGGTCACCCGCAGGGGTTCACCCACCGCCGGGAGGACCACGGCGCGCACGGACTCGGGCGGGGTTCCATCGATGCCGGACATGCCGATCACGCTAACGGCGGAGGCCGCGCGTTGTCAGCGGCGGGACCCCGGGGGCCCGCGGGGCCGGGGAGGATTCGACACGTTCCGCCCGCCCGGCTGTGCCCTGCGCACACCCCGGGGGACGGGTTCCCGGGCGGCGGCACAACGGGCCGGGTGCTCCGGCGCCGATTCCGACGCGGTCCGGGTGGTCCGGATACGGGGTGCTTCGGGGG
>NZ_VKHS01000301.1 GCF_014141525.1 Streptomyces calidiresistens | reverse complement strand
GGCGGGCGGCGTCTCATCCCCTGCCGGCCCCCGTGAGCGGCGTGGTGTGTCGGGCCACCAGCCCTCGTGCCTCCTCGATCTCCTCCGGGGAGGCGAACAGCCGCTTGGGGATCACCATGACGGGCGCGGACATCCCCCGGGAGCCCAGCAGCACGAGGCAGCGTTCCGTCTCCGCCCGGTGGGGGTGGTCCTTCCAGCCCGTCGTGAACGTCGAGAGGTCGCCGCCGGCCTCGATCCCGCCCTCGTGGAGTCGCATCCGGCACTCGCCGCGGGCCGTCACCGCGGCGTGCAGGCGACGCAAGCGCAGCCGGTCCGTCGACCACCCCACCACCGCTCCGACCCGGACGCCGCCGCCGAGCAGGCCGACCGCCCCGGCCCCCTCCCGGTCGGGAAGGCTCGGTGCGAGCAGGAGTCCGCACACCCCCGCCCCCATCGCCACGGCGATACCCCACCGCACGACCCGCATGCCCCGCCGGGCCCGCATGCCGTCCCACAGGTCCCGACCGGTGATCGGCCCGCTCACCTCCACTGCCCGCACGCCGCGCTCCCCTCCGCACGCCGCGCCACTCACGGCGGGCCGCCCGCGAGTCTCCCGGGGGCGCCGCGATGCCCGCGCGTCGGGGGCCCCGGGGGGCGACGGGACAAGATCCGGTGGAGGCAGCCGGGCCCCCGTTACCCGGGAGCGGTTTCCCGGCGGCGCTCCCGCATCGGCATTCCGGAAAACCCCGGTGAGGCGTCACGGAAAACCTTTCTTTCGAAAATCACCCGCAGATGATCGACCCTTTGGCACAACAGATCACCCGACGGGTGTCGAGGGGTCCGTTTTCTCCCCCGGGACGCCTCTCCCACCCCCACTCACCCTCCTACCACTCCTGTTCGACGGACCCGACCGAAAAGACGCTCTCGACAGGCCGGGTGTTTCCCGTTTCCCTCTCATCGGGAAACGGGAAACACCCCCATTCGCCTTGTTCCCCCGCGCCGAGCCGGCCCATTCTGTCGTGCGGCGCACGGCCGGGGGACGCCACGGAGGGACAGGTCATGCGAGCGTTCGTCGAATTCGGCGAGGAACTCCGCAAACGACGTCTGGAAGCCGGACTGAGCCTCACCGGCTTGTCCGCGAGGGTCCACTACAGCAAGGCGCACCTGAGCAAGGTCGAGCGCGGCCTGAAACGCCCCAGTGGCGATCTGGCACGCCTGTGCGACGCCGCGCTCGACGCCGGCGGGGCCCTGATCGGACCCGCGCTCCGCCGGGACACCCCGCGGCGGGCACTCCGAGAGGACGTCACCGGGCCGAACCACCGCCCCCCGCACACCGACGAGGAGGCACACCACATGAATTCCTCCCCCGGGGACGACACCGGGCCCCGCCCCATCGGAAGGCGCCGGATGATGGTCGGCGGCGCCGGCGCGGCGATGGCCATGGGTGTCATCCGACCCGCCCCGGCCGACGCGGCGGCGCCGGCCGCGCACCCCCTCCCCGACCCGGGAACCGACGAGGCACCGGGTGGACTGCTGGAGGGCTCCCGGGCCCTGTTCGAGCACTACCGGAGCGTCGGCCAGACCGTGGACCCCGTTTTCCTCATCCCCGCCCTCACCGCGCACACCCACTCGCTGCGCGAGGCGGCCGGAGCGGCGGGCGGCGCCGACGGCAGGGCCCTGTTGCTGCTCGCCTCCCGGTACGCCGAGTACGCGGGATGGCTGATCCAGGAGACCGGCGACGACACCGGTGCCCTCGCCCGCACCCGTCTCGCCGTCGAACTCGCCGAGACGGCCGGTGACCGGACCCTCGCCGGCTACGCCCTCACCCGCCACGCCCTGATCGCGATGTACCGGGGGGACGCGTCGCAGACCGTCGAACTCTCCCGGCGGGCGGGGCACCCCCGGCTCCCGGCCCGCGTCCGGGGCCTGGCCGCCCAGCACGAGGCCCAGGGGCACGCCCTGGCCGGGGACCACACCGCCTGTATGCGCAGCCTGGACCGCGCCCGGGACCTGCTCGCCGAGGACGGGGACCCCGGGGCCCCCGTCCTCGGCACCACCCATCTCCCCGACATCGTCGGCATGGTCACCGGCTGGTGCCTGGTCGACCTGGGACGTCCCGGGGAGGCGGCCCGGGTGCTCGACCGGCAGGTGGCGCACGTCCCGGCCCGGGCCCTGCGAGTCCGCACCCGATTCGGGGTCCGTCGGGCCCTCGCCCACGCCATGGCCGGCGAGATCGACCACGCCGCCCGGCTCACCGGCGAACTCCTCGACGACATCGAGGCCGTGAACTCGGCGACCGTCACCACCGATGTCCGCCGTCTCGCCCGGGTGCTCACCCGCCACGAACGCCGGTCGTCCGTCCGCCGGGTGGCCCCCCGCCTGGGGCACCTCACCGAAATCCGACACAGCTGAAGGGAAAACGACCGTGCCCGAGATCTTCATCAACTACCGCGGCGACGGAAACGGGGGCAAGGGCCGCGCGACGTTGCTCAACGTCCACCTGCGCGACCGCTTCGGCCCCGAGCACGTCTTCTTCGACAACCGGTCCATCCGCGCCGGCTCCCACTTCCCCACCGACCTCCTCACCGGTGTGCGGCGGTGTTCCCTCCTGCTGGCCGTCATGGAGCCCGGTTGGGAGGAGAACCCCGCGCTGGGCCGCCCCGACGACTGGGTCACCAGGGAAATCGTGGAGGCGTACGGGAACGCGGTGCGGATCGTACCGATCCGCACCGGCCGGACCCCCGTACCGCTCCGCGCCAGGGACCTTCCCCCCGCCCTGTCCTTCCTCGCCGACCTGCAGTTCCTGCCGCTGGACGACGGGAACCACGAGGCGGACCTCGAGCGCATCGGCGACACCGCCGTCGAACTGGTGCCCGCCCTGGAGAAGTCGGACCGCCTCGCGGCGGACTCCCGGGAGCGGCGGGGAGAGGTCCCGCCGACGGTGACCAACACCGTGGGGGACGTGTCCGGTACGGCCGTGCAGACCCGGGATGTGACCGGGGACGCGGGCACCGTCGTCAAGGGCTCCTCCGGACCCGTCCACACCGGGAGCGGAAACCTGTACCAGAACTCCCGGCACGACTCGGGGGACCGGCACTTCCACGGTGACGTCATGGGATACGTGGAGGGCGACAACCACGACGGTTTCCACCAGCACTTCGGCGAGTCCCGCCGACGACGCGACGGGGACGAGGAGCGGCGCCGGGACGGGAACCGGTGACCGAAACCCTCACCCACACCACCCGGGTCTCCGACGCCCGGGGACCGGTGAACACCGGCAGCGGTGACCAGTACATCAGCTACACCGTGATCACCGAAGCCCTGAAGGACTCCCGGGGAAAGAGCCCCCGGCGGGTCCTGGAGGACGAACTCCGGGAATTGCGGAGACGCTTCGTGCCACCACGGGGCACCGGAGAGGCACGGGAACTCCTCACCCGGCGGAGGATGATCCTGCTGGACGCCGATCCCGGCACCGGCCGTTCGGCCACCGCCCGCGTCCTGCTGTCGGAGCGACGGCGGACGAACGACACCATCCACCACCTCCCCCTCCCCGGGGAGGAGGGTGGACGATTCCCCGACCCCGAGCAGATCGACCGGCACGGCTGTCTGCTGCTCGACGTCTCCGAGGCCGCTCCCGGCACATGGGCCACCGTCCGGCCGGAACTTCCCGCTCTGCTGGGGATCGTGCGCGATCGGAGCGCGTATCTGGTGGTGATCCCGCCCTCCACGGCGACGGCCGGCGAGGAGGTGGAGTTGAACCCGTACCGGGTGGCGCTCACCCGCCCCTCGAACGAGCAGGTGATCCGTGCCCACCTGCGGGCCGAGGACATCACACCGTTCGATACGGAGGGAGTGTGGCCGGAGTTCCCGAACGCCGTTCTGGACACCTCCCGCCCCATGCGCGAACTCGCCCGTTTCGTCCATCTCATCGCCCGGGCCCGGAACTCCCCGGAAGCCGGGAGCACGTTCGAGCAGTGGTGCGCCGGCGCGGCGGAGGTGCTCACCGATCAGGCCGATGAGGTCGCCCGACTGGCCGCCGATGCGGGGAACGGCCCGGATCGGGGTCTGCTGCTGGTGGCGTCCCTTCTGCACGGCTCTCCCACGGACGTCGTCCACCGGGCGACCACCGCCCTGCTGCGCGTCACCGGGCAACCGGCCACCGATCTCCCCCTGCTCGAACAAGCCGACCTGGCTCAGCGGTTGAAAGAGGTGGGCGCCCTCATCGACCCCGCCGGGAGGGTCCGGTTCGAAAAACTCGACCGCGACCGCGCCGTGCGCGCCCACTTCTGGAACGCCAGACCCGACCTGCGGCAACCGTTGCGTACCTGGCTCGACGACCTCGTGACCGACCCCGACCACGGCGTCGGCGGCGAGAGCCTCAGGCATGCCGTCGAGCGCCTGGTCTCGGAACACCTGCGGACAGGGCACGGAGACGAGGTGGCACAACTCGTCCGGAGGTGGGGACGGGGTCGCTTCACCCGGGCCCGGCTGGACTCCGCCTCCCGAGCCCTCCTCCTGGGCCTCAGGGCCGAGGGGAGCCGGGAGTTCAGGAAAGCCGTGCGCGAGTGGGCGCAATCGGAGACGCTCCCCCGCTGGTTCCGTGACCTGCTGGTCGAGGTGTGCACGGGCGTCATCGCGTTCACCCATCCCCACCAGGCGCTCGTCCGCTTGCACCACCTGGCGCGGTGGGAGACCGGGGACCACCGGGCACGCGACGCGCTTCGGGACCTGGTGCGCCGACAGCCCGACCTCCGCGATCACCTCCTGGGCCGCCTGGTCCGCCCCGACCACCCGAAGGCCGACACCTCTCTCTTCCTCCACCTCGCCGATCCGGTCTCCCTGATCACCTCCGCTCCGGGGGAGTCCCTTCCCGTGGAGCGCCGCGTGGTGCGGGAACGCCTGGTCATCGGCTGGTCACGGGCGTTCGAGCACGCCCCGATCGGGCTGCTCTCGGCGGCGATCGGTCACTGGTTGAACGTCGCCGCGCACCACGACAAGCACACGGAGGCCCTGCTGGCCATCCCGGTCGAGGGCGCCATGGCCCGACCCGACCGGCCCGGCCTCCTGTACGGAATCGCCCGGGCCCGGGCCCACCGCGTACCCGGCGGTCCCGAACGCGGCACGGAGATCCTCACCGCCCTGCGGGAGGCGATCTCCGCCGCCCGGAGTCGTTCGTCCGAGGCGGTACCGCCGCGTCGCCCCACCGAGGAGAACCCGTCGTGAGCGCCGGCACCCGAACCCTGACCGTCTTCCTCGCCGTCCTGACCGCCCTGTTCGTCGCCATCGCGGGTGTCTCCACGCAGTGGCCCGGCCCGGTGTGGGTGTGGCCCCTGCTGCTCCTCGCCGCACCGGCCCTGGTCGTGGAAACCGTCCGGATGGCGGCCGGCCGCCGGACCCCGATCCCACCCGAGGTGACCCCGTACCTGCCGGCCGCACCCGTGGAACGACGCGAGGCCCGCGTCAGCGGGGTCGCCCTGCCCAGCGCGTTGGAGGACTACGACTTCTTCCTCTCGGGGACGGTGCGGTGGAGCCCCACCGGGGCCGGGGGGACGGAACCGCTGATCAACCCGGCCGGGTTGGCGGTCGAGGCCGTCCTGGCCCGGGCGCGGGCGATCACCGAGCGCCGGGAGCCCGGCCGGGTCTCCCTGGTGCAGCACGAACTCAACGGCGACCTGAGCGTGATGCGGACCGAGCCCTCCGGACGGCTGCGGGTCATGGCCGAGGGGATCACCCTCGTCCTGGCCGACCACGACCGGGAACGCCTGGAGCAGCTGGCCGAGGTCCGCAAGGAGAAGGCCGTGTGGGAACACCGCAGGAAACACGAACAGAGCCGCCGGGAGTACCTGGGCGAGGATGTCTTCAAGGACACCGGCAGCGCCCTCACCTGGTGGCTCGCCCGCAACGACGAACAGGTGGAGAAGACGGTGGGGGACATCGGGCTCATCGCCCGCCTGACCTCGGCGGTGAACGACACCGACGTGCCCGAGCGCCTGCGTCACCTGGTCCCCGACGCCGAGCCGTCGCCCGTCGGCCCGCCGATGACCTCCGAGGAGGAACAGCCCACCCCGGGCG
>NZ_VKHS01000300.1 GCF_014141525.1 Streptomyces calidiresistens | reverse complement strand
CTTCCCGCCCTTCCGCTTCCCGGGGCCCGCGGCCCTCGCGGAGGTTCGGGATCTTTCCGACCTCCCCGACCCGGGGGACCCAACGGACCCACCCGACCCACCGGACCCGAAGGACCTCGCGGACCTTCCCGACCTCTTCGGAACCTTTCCCGAACCCCGGACACGGCTCCGTGACCGGCTCTAGGGTTCCGCTGATCGGCTGACCAGGCGTCAGCCGGACTCGACTGATCACGCTCCGCCCGTGACCGACGTTCGACCAACACGCGAACGAGCGTGATCGGATCCGGATCACCCGCCGGATCCCGACCACCGGTCCCGACGTTCCGGGACCCGCACCACTAGTGGGGGCACCATGAAACCGAGCCGCGGCAGCACGACGAGACGGGCGGTGACGGCCTCGGCCGTCCTCGCCCTCACCCTGGGCGCCCTGGCGGGAACGGAGACCGCCGTCTCCCCACCCGCCGAGGCGCTGACCCCGCCGGTCGCCATGACCGCCGACAACCTGCCGACCTGGCAGACCAACGGCATCGTCTGGGCGCTGGCCGAGTCCGACGGCGTCATCTTCGCCGGGGGATCCTTCACCACCATCCGCCCGCCCGGGGCCGCCCCCGGCACGCAGGAGAGGCCCGTGCGCAACTTCGTGGCCCTCGACGCCGCCACCGGCGCGCCGATCGAGGGCTGCGCGCCGGAGTTCACCGTCGGCTCGGGCATCGAGACGGTTCGGGCGCTGGCCGTCTCCCCCGACGGCGAAACGCTGTACGTGGGGGGACGCTTCGGCGCCGTCAACGGCATCGGCGCCTCGTCCGTCGCGGCCATCGACATCCCCACCTGCACCCCCAAGCCCTTCTCCGCCGGGGCGAGCAACACCGTGCACGCGCTCGCGGCCACCGATGACCGCGTCTACCTGGCCGGCGACTTCGTCCAGCTCAACGGGCAGCAGCGCCGCCACTTCGGCGCCGTGGACACCACCGGCTCCCTGGTCCCCGGGTGGGTGGCCAACGGAGACGAACCCGGCCGCGCCCTGGCCCTGACCCACGACGGGGAGAACGTCGTCCTGGGCGGCGACTTCTTCACGATCAACGGCGTCGACTCCCACGCCCTGGCCATCGTGGACGCGGGCAACGCGGCGATGACCCGGGCCTACCCGCTGGGCTTCATCGAGACCCGCTCGGTCGTCAAGGACCTGCACGCCGACGCCACCGGCATCTACACCGGCAACGAGGGAACCGGCGGCGGCGTCTTCGACGGCCGGATCGCCATCGAACCGGACACCTACAACCAGCGGTGGCGGGACACCTGCCTGGGCGCCACCCAGGCCGTCCACGTGTACCGGGACGTCCTCTACAGCGGACACCACGCCCACGACTGCTCCTCGATGGGCTCCTTCCCCAACCAACCGCGCTTCCACCTGTTCGCGCAGTCGGTCCACAACCCGACCCTGCTCGGCTGGTTCCCGGACACCAACGACGGCCTGGGCGAGCAGATCGGCCCGCGTGCCATCACCGTCTCCGAGGAACACCCGAACACCGGCCTGGACTACATGTGGGTCGCCGGGGAGTTCACCGCGGTCAACGGCTCCCCGCAGTGGGGGTTGACCCGGTTCGCGAGCGAACCGGACACCGGCAACCCGGTCACGCCCGAGGCCCACGCCTTCAGCCACGCCCCCGGGAGGATCGAGGTGACCTGGCGTTCGAGCCTGGACCTCGACGACAGCCTGCTCACCTACCGGGTGTACCGCAACAACTCCGCCGTGCCCATCCACACCGTGCAGGGTTCCTCGGTCCCCTGGCGCCGACCCCAGCTGTCCTTCACCGACACCTCGGTCACCGAGGGCGTGACCTACAGCTACCGGATCACCGCCACCGACGCGGCGGGCAACACCAGCGCCCTGTCCCCGGCCGTCTCCGCCACCGCCGCCTCCTCCACGCAGCCGTACGTGCAGGCGGTGCTGGCCGACAACCCGGTGCTGTACTGGCGCAGCGACGAGACGAGCGGCAACTTCGCCTCCGACGCCTCGGGCAACAACAACTCCGGCGTCCATCGGGGCGGACCGCAGCGCGGCGTGCTCCCCCCGGCCGTCAACGGCCCCTCCGCCGCGTCCATCGGCCACAACGGCACCTCCACCTACACCTACAGCGACACCCCCTTCGCCTCCACCAACACCTTCTCGGTGGAGACGTGGTTCCGCACCACCACCACGCAGGGCGGCAAGCTGATCGGCTTCGGCAACCGCATCCTGGAGAACAGCAGCATGCGTGACCGCCACGTCTACATGCGCAACGACGGCCGACTGGTCTTCGGTGTGAACAGCGGTGGCACCCGCACCATCACCACCAACGCCGCCTACAACAACGGGCAGTGGCACCACGTGGTGGCCACCCTGGGCACCAACGGCATGCGGCTGTACGTCAACGGGCAGCAGCAGGCCGTCAGCACGCTCTACACCACCGCCCAGAACTACGGGTCCACCCCCGGCTTCTGGCGGGCGGGCGGCGACTCGCTGGCCAACTGGCCCAACCGGCCGACCACCGACTACTTCCAGGGCCAGCTGGACGAGATCGCGGTCTACCACTCCACCCTCTCCGCCGCCCGGGTGAACGCCCACTTCCAGGCCGCCTCGGTGCCCTCGGACACGGTGGTGGAGGCGGTGCCGACCGCCGACACCTACGTCAACCAGGCGGCGCCCAACACCGTGCACGGCACGCACCAGCAGCTCGCCGTGCGCAGCTCGCCCGCCTACGAGAGCTACCTGCGGTTCGACGTCCCCACCGCGCCTCCGGGCACCGTCCTGAAGGCCGCCACGCTGCGGATCCGGCTCACCAACGACGCCCACGCGGGGTCCGAGGACGACCAGATCGTGGTGCCGGTGGTCGGGGACTGGAGCGAGGCCGGAACCACCTGGAACACCAGGCCCGGGCTCGGCACCGACGTCCTGGGCACCCTCACCGGGGCGAACTCGCCCGGCGCGGTGCACGGCATCCCGCTGGACACCGCGGCGGTGAACGCCGCCCTCGGCGGGGAACTCGACCTCGCCGTGGTGGGCGAGGGGCCCTCCAGCCTCTGGTTCTGGTCCCGCCAGGCCTCGGCCGCCAACCAGCCGCGGCTGCTGCTCACCTTCGGGGCGCCCTGAGATGCGCGGGCGCGCTTTCCGCGCGGGTGTCGTGACGGCCGCCCTGGTGGCCGTCACGGCGCTCGCCGGGTGCGGGGGCTCCGGCGACGACGCCGGGGCCGCCGGGGCATCGGGGACGGAGCGGTCCGCCGGGGCGACCCCGTCGGCCGGCGACGGGTCCGATGACGACGCCGGGGACGACGACCCGGAAGAGACCGACAACGACCCCGGGAGCCCCGGGGACCCCGACACCACCGGGGGCGCCGGTGACAGCGGTGCCGAGGAGAAGGGAAAGGACGGAAAGGACGACGAGCGGGGAGAGCCGGGCGAGGGGGCCGACGACGAGGCCCCCTCCATGGGCCGGATCGGTGAACCCGCCCCCGACCAGGCACCGGCCGTGGAGGACCGCCCCTTCTCCGCCGAGGAACGGGAGTACCTCGACGGACGGGTGCCCCGGGGGGCCGACCCGGCGCCGATCCTCCAGGCCGGGCTGGAGGCCTGCCAACGGCTGGGCTACCTCGCCCGGCACGACCCGGACGGCGCCGTGGAGGCGTTGCGCGACGGGGAGATCCCCGGGGCCGAGGAGGCCGTCCCCACCCTGTGTCCCGAGCACCGGGACCTGCTGGACCGGTCCCGCCGCTGAGCCGGCGGGACCGGTGAACAACCCGGTCGCCGCGGGCCCGATCCCGGGCCCGCGGCGACCGGCCACGACCACGGGGCACCGCCCCGCGAGCGACCAGGGAGTGAGCGCGTCATGACGAGGCTGCCGATCGTGGTGGTGATCCCCACGAAGAACGAGGAACGCAACATCGCCGGGACGGTGCGCTCGGTCATCGACCACTTCGAGGCGGTGGTCGTGGTGGACTCCGACAGCACCGACGCCACCCGGGCGCTGGCCGGGGCCGAGGGCGCCGAGGTGGTCCCCTACACCTGGGACGGCAAGTACCCCAAGAAGAAACAGTGGTGTCTGGATCACGTGCGACCGGACATCGACTGGGTGCTGTTCGTCGACGGCGACGAGGCGCCGAGCCCGCACCTGCTGGCCGAGTTGCGGCACGTCTTCCTGGACGGCCGGCCGGTGCGTCCGGCGGCCTTCGACATCCCCCTGGGGTACTGGTTCGCCGGGCGCAGGCTGCGGCACGGCTACACCATCGTCAAGCGGGCGCTGGTGGACCGGACCCGGACCCGCTTCCCCGAGCCCGACGACCTCGAGGCCCCGGGCATGGGTGAGCAGGAGGGGCACTACCAGCCGCTCGCCGACCCGGTGCACCGCCTGTCGGGAACCCTCGAGCACAACGACCTGGACCCGGTGGGCACCTGGTTCGACCGCCACAACCGGTACGCGGAGTGGGAGGCGTGGCTGGAGTGCCGGCCGGAGGTGCGCGAACAGATCCGCACCGCCAAGACCCGGGCGGGACAGCTGTTCCACCGCGCCCCGTTCAAGCCGCTGGTGTCCTTCGCCTACGGCTACGTGCTCAAGCGGGGGTTCCTGGACGGGCGGGCCGGCTTCGACTACGCCCTGGGGCTGAGCTTCTACCGCTGGCAGATCGGGGTGCGGGCGCGGGAGATGGCCCGCGCGGAGCGGGAGGCGGTCGCCGAACGACCGGCGCCGGGGGCGCTTCCCCGCTGAGCGGGACGGGCGGAGAGGCGGTCCCCCCGGGCCGGGGACCGCGTCCGCCCCCGGCGGGTCGGCGGGGCGGGGCCCGACCGGGAAACGGCCGGGGTCGGCGCCACCGGGAGACGAACCCCCGACGGCGGGTCGGGACGCGCGGACCGCGCGGGGCGAAGGGCGTGCACGGCTCGCACGGCACCCGGCCCCCGTGGTCGTCCCCGCGGTCGGCGGTCGGTGCCCGTTCCGGGCGGCCCGCCCCGGCCCGGCGGGCGCTCAGCCGGCGGCCCGGCGGGCCAGCACCTCCCGGTAGACGCCGCGCAGCGTGTCGGCGACGATGCCGTCGGTGAACCGCTCGGCGATCAGCGCGGGCCCGGCGGCGGATGCCTCGGCGTGGGCCTCCGGCTCCAGGAGTTCCAGGATCGCCCGGCCGACCGCCCCGCCGTTGTCGGCGTTCTCCGCCGGGTCGCTGTCCACCACCCGTCCCGCCCCGGAGGCCGCCACGTCCGGGGACAGGCCGCCGGTGCGGGTGACCACCACCGGCAGCCCCACCGACATCGCCTCCAGGATGGAGACGGCGAACGGCTCGAAGGTGGAGGGCAGCACGTACACGTCCGCCTCGTGCATCCGGCGCAGCAGTTCGTCGTGGTCCAGGGCGCCGAGGTACTCCAGGGAGTCGCCCACCCCCAGGCGGTCGGCGAGCGCGAGCATCTCCTCGGCGAGCGGGCCGGTGTCGGGGCCGGCCATCAGGAACCGGGCGTCGGGCACCTTCTCCAGCACGGTCGGCATGGCGGTGACGAAGTCGCGCGGGCGCTTGACCCGCTGCACCCTGGCGGCGAACAGGATCGTCGGCGGCCGACCGGGCTTGCCGGCCCGCTGCTCGGGGCGCTCGGGCACCCCGTTGACCAGGCGGTGGGCGGGGGCGAGCCGGGCGGGGGCGACCACCTCGGCGGTGGCGCGGCGCTCGGACTCCGTCAGGTACAGCAGGGCGTCGGCCTCCCGCAGGACGCGGCGGGTCCCCAGCACGTCCACCAGCCGGGCGGGCGGCTTGTCGGTGGGGTCGACCATGCCGTGGGTCTGGAGGACCAGGGGGCGGCGCAGGGCGAGGGCCAGCATGGCCACCGGCAGGGTGACGAGGTCGCGCATGAGGTGGACGTGCACGATGTCGGCCGAGCGCAGGTACGCCGGGGCGTTGGCGAGCAGCGCGGGCGAGGTGATGCCGCTGACCTCGAAGCGCGGCAGGACGTGGCGGGCGGGGAAGAGCTTGACGGGCACGTCGTCCACGCGACGCGGCAGGAACTCCGCCCGCCCCCCGGCCCCCTCTGTCTCTCATACAC
>NZ_VKHS01000030.1 GCF_014141525.1 Streptomyces calidiresistens | reverse complement strand
GCCCGCCCCGGCGGACCGTCCCCGAATCCGGCCGGTGGGCGTCCCGCCGGAGGCGACCCCCGGCCCCGGGTCCCGCACGGACCCGGGGCCGGGGCGCGTCCCGGGGCACGGTCGGGACCGCGCCCCGGACACGCTTCGATGACACCGGGACGTCCGGTTCGTCCGAACCCTGTGGTCCGGGGCCCGCCCGGGTTACCGTTCCGCTCATGCTGGACCGGATGCGCCGCCGCTCCCTCCCCGCGGAGCACACCGCCGCCGTGCTCGCCGCGGCCGCGGAGATCGACGAGGCGCTCGGCGACGGCCTGCGCGGACGCGGCGCCGGACTCGCCGCCCGCCGGCTGCGCCGCCTGCTCGACGCCGACGCGGTGCTGCTCGCCGACCTCGACGGTCCGCCCACCCTCGCCGGGCCGTCCCCGGCCCCGGAGCTGCTCGCCGAACTGGTCGGCCGCCCCCACGAACACGGCACCGTCGTGCGGATCGGCGACTGGACCACCGCCCCCCTGCTGGTCGCCGGTGAACCCGCCGGCGTACTCGCCGCCGCGGGCGCCGACGAGGCCGCCCTGACGGCCGCCGCCGCCCTCGTCGCCCGCAGCCTGGACCACGCCGACCTGCGACGGGCCAGGGCCCGCATCGCCCGCGCCGACCTGCGCACGCTGCGCGCCCAGATCTCCCCGCACTTCCTGCACAACGCCCTGGCGGTGATCGCCGCCCGCATCCGCACCGACCCCGACCGGGCCCGCGGCCTGCTCACCGACTTCGCCGACTACCTGCGCTACAGCTTCTCCTCGCGCGGCGACTACGCCACCGTCGCCGACGAACTCCAGGCCGTGCAGACCTACCTGGAACTGCAACGCGCCCGGTTCGACGACCGCATGGAGCTGACCGTGCGGATGGCCCCGGAGATCCTGCCGGTGGCCATCCCCTTCCTGATCATCCAGCCGCTGGTGGAGAACGCCGTCCGGCACGGCCTGGAACCCGAGCCCGGCCCCGGTTCGATCACCGTCTCCGGCTACGGCGAGGGCCCGCTGTGCGTCATCGAGGTCGAGGACGACGGCGTGGGGATGGAGCCCGAACTGGCCCGCGCGATCCTCGCCGGCTCCGGTCCGCCGGCCAAGCGGGTCGGCCTGGCCAACGTCGACCAGCGGCTGCGCGCGGTCTACGGACCCGAACACGGTCTGGTCATCGAGACCGCTCCCGGCAGCGGCACCAGGGTCATCGTCCGCGTCCCCCGATTCCGGCGAGGAGTGTCCGCCGCATGACCGCCCCACCGCCCGCCACCGGACCGGGAGCCCTGCGGCTCCTGGTCGTGGAGGACGAGAACTTCACCCGCGCCGAACTCGCGGACCTGCTCGCCGACCTGCCCGGCGTCGGCGACGTCCAGGAGGCCGACAGCGGCGAGGCCGCCGTGCGCCGGATCGGGACCGAGAGCTTCGACGCCGTCTTCCTGGACATCTCCATGCCCGGCCTGGACGGCATGGAGGTCGCCCGGGTGCTCAGCGTCCTCTCCGAGCCGCCCGCCATCGTCTTCGTCACCGCCTCGGAGCGTCACGCCGTGGAGGCGTTCGGCATCGGAGCCGCCGACTACCTGCTCAAACCGGTCCGGCCGGAGCGGCTCGCCGAGGCGGTCGGCCGGGTCCGGGCGCTGCGCCGCCCCGTCACCGGCCATCCGGAGCCCCCGGCCGACGAACTGTCGGTGGTGCAGATCGAGACCGGTCGGCACACCGTCTTCGTGCGCCGCGACGACGTGCAGTTCGCCGAGGCGCACGGCGACTACGTGCGGCTGCACACCGAGGGCGACACCCATCTGATCCGGCTCTCGCTGTCCTACCTGGAGGAGGTGTGGGGGCCGGCCGGCTTCGTCCGCGCCCACCGCGGCTACCTGGTGGCGGTCCGCTGGATCCGCGACCTGCGGGTCACCGGCTCCGCCGGCCTGCTGGCGTGCACCCCGGCGGGGGACGTGCCGGTCAGCCGGCGGCACGCCCGCGCGCTGAAGGAGCGGCTGCTGGCGGCGGTCCGCGACGACCCGAGGGCCGGCGGGCGATGAGCCCGGAGCGTCGGGTCCGGGTGACCAGCCCGCAGACCCGGTTCGCCCTGGCCCGGCGCCATCGCCCGCCGCACGGCCTGCTGGTCCCCGGCTCGCCCGGCGCCCCCGGCGACGGCATCGGTGACCCGGTCGAACGCGCCCTCGCGGAGGAGACCTTCCGACGGCAGCGGCGGCTGGCGGTGCGCACCATGGTCCTGCTCGCGACGCTGCTGTTCGGCCTCAGCGGTCTGCTGGCCCTGTGGCCGGCGCCGGATCCGACCCGGATCGCCGGGATCCCCGCCTCCTGGCTGCTGCTGATGACGGCCAGCTACCCGCTGCTGCTGCTCAGCGCGGTGGTCCACGTGCGGCGGGCCGAGCGCATCGAGCGGGCCGGGGGCCCCCGGTCGGACGCCCGGGCCGCGGGGCGGGGGCCGGTGGTGGGCCCGCGCACCGCTCCCGACACCCCCGGTCGCCCCTCCACCGGGACCGCGGCCGAACGGGCCCCGGAGCCGGGGGAGCGGCCGTGACCGGGATGCTCGCCATCGGCCTGCTGCTGGTCACCAGCGTCCTGATCGGCGTCTACGGGGTGCGCGCGGCCCGCAGCGCCCCCGACTTCCTCATCGCCTCCCACCAGGTGCGGCCCGGCTGGAACGCCATGGCGATCGCCGGGGAGTACGTCTCGGCGGCCTCGGTGCTCGGCCTCGCCGGCCTCATGCTCAAGGAGGGCGTCGGCACGCTCTGGTACGCGGTCGGTTTCACCGCCGGCTACGTCGCGGTCGCCGCCCTGGTCGCCGGCCCCATGCGCCGCTCCGGCGCCTACACGGTGCCGGACTTCGCCGAGTACCGCCTCGGCTCGCCGACCATCCGGCGGCTGTGCGCCCTCATCGTGCTGGTGATCATGTGGTTGTACCTGGTGCCGCAGTTCAAGGGCGCCGGGGTGGTCCTGCACCTGGTCAGCGGTACCCCCTACTGGGTGGGGGTGGTGTTGGCGGGTCTGGTCGTCTCGGTCTCCATCGCGGTCGGCGGGATGCGCTCGGCCACCTACGTCCAGGGTTTCCACTACCTGGTGAAACTGCTGTTCATCGCGGTCCCGGCGATCGTGCTGGTGATCGGTGCGGGGGAGGGGGCCCGCGCGGAGGCGCTGCGGGTGGACACCACCGAGTGGAGCCGCCCGCTGCTGGACGTCGGGGGGTCGGGCCAACCGCTGTTGGCGACCTGGTCGGTACTGCTGGCCACCACCCTGGGCGCGGTGGGCCTGCCGCACGTCATCATGCGCTTCCACACCAGTCCGACGGCGCGGATAGCGCGCCGGGTCGCGGTCGGCGTGATCGTGCTGCTCGGCGTCTTCTACCTGTTCCCCGCGGTGTACGGGCTGCTGGGGCGGGTCTTCACCCCGGAGCTGGCGACCACCGGCGACACCGACACGGTGACCGTCGTGCTGCCGGCCCAGATCGTGCCCGGCACCTGGGGGGCGGTCCTGACGGCGGTGGTGGCGGCCGGGGCGTTCGCCGCCTTCCTCTCCACCTCCTCCGGCCTGCTGCTGGCGCTCGCCGGCGGGCTCTCCCACGACCTGGCCCGGGACGGCTCGCGCGGACTGCCGCGGCTGCGGCTGGCGGTGGCGGGCGGCACGCTGGTGGCGGTGCTGCTGTCGCTGCCGGCCGCGGCGGTGGACATCAACGTGCTGGTGGGGTGGGCCTTCGCGGTGGCCGCCTCGACCTTCTGCCCGCTGCTGGTGCTGGGCATCTGGTGGCGCGGGCTGACGACCGCCGGCGCGGCGGCGGGGCTGGCCACGGGGGTGTGCGCCGCCACCGGGGCGGCCCTGGCCTCGGCGCTGACGGACACCGGGCCGGGGGCGGTGACCGTGCTGCTGGCCCAGCCGGCGGCGTGGACGGTGCCACTGGCCTTCGCCGTGATGATCGGTGTCTCCCGGGTACGGCGGTGGGGGGAGCCGCCGGCGTGGGCCGACCACGCGGTGCTGCGGCTGCACGCCCCGACCCCGCGCGACGGTTGAGGCCGGGGTTCCGTCCGCCCGGGGCCCGGAGGGCTTCGGTGGGGGAGGAGCGTGTCGACGTCGACGTCCTCGCCAAGGAGGAGGAGGAGCGCCTTCCGCAGGCGGCTGGGGGACATTGCACGGCCGAGGTCGGGTGATGGGTTCACGACGAGTCGTCCCTCGAGGATTTCCGGTCGGTGACCGGGCAGCTCGCGGAAGACCACCTCGGCCGGCTCGATGAGGCCCGTCACAGCTCGTGCCCGGGGCGGGCTCGGCCGGTCCTCCGTCCTCTCCGGGGCGGGGGTCCGGGCCGGGGCGATGGTCATGTCGGTGCTCCTGTCCGCGTCGCGTGCCACGGGACCTCCCCTCCGAGCGTGGGGGGATGATCACCGTCCGGTGACCACGGGGACGATTCCCGCCGGTGGTACGGACGCGCGCCGGGGGTGCGCGGAACGTGTCGCGCGCCGAACCGGGGAGAGCCGGAGAACCCGGGAAGGCCGAGGGGCGCGGACCGCCGGTCGACGCCGAAACCGGGGAACCCCCGGGACGTCCGGGCGGGCCCGTCAACACCTGCGGCTGTGAGGGTCGTCACGCCCCGGGCGGGGTGTTCGGGCCGATTGGCGGGCGCTGTGTCCGGTATGGCACACTGGGCGGGTTGCTCGGTTGAGTGCCGATGCCGCGCGCCTCCCGCCGGGAGGACCGGAAGCGAGTCCCATCGTATTCGTCACCCCTGATCAGGGGTGGAAGTACCGGGATCTTCCGGGAAGCGTCGGTGGGGTACCGACCAGGCACCTGGTGGACACCATCCCCCCGCCGCCCGCCGGAGAAACCCTCCGGAGGGTTTTGCCTTGCGGTGAAATCCGCTCGGAAGCGCGACACGCCCGACCGCGTGGGTCGAGCGAGGCGCCCGGCGAGGGGGTCGGGGAGACCCGAACCACCGGGTTCCGGAGCGTTGACGAGAGACAGGACTACGAACCAGCCATGGCGGGACAGAAGATCCGCATCCGGCTCAAGGCCTACGACCACGAGGTCATCGACAACTCGGCGAAGAAGATCGTCGAGACGGTGACCCGTACCGGTGCGTCGGTCGCGGGCCCGGTGCCGCTGCCCACAGAGAAGAACGTGTACTGCGTCATCAAGTCGCCGCACAAGTACAAGGACTCGCGCGAGCACTTCGAGATGCGCACCCACAAGCGTCTGATCGACATCCTCGACCCGACCCCCAAGACCGTTGACTCGCTGATGCGCCTGGACCTCCCGGCCGGCGTCGACATCGAGATCAAGCTCTGAGGGGTGCGCTGAAGATGACCAAGCAGATCAAGGGCGTCCTGGGCGAGAAGCTCGGCATGACCCAGGTCTGGGACGAGAACAACCGTGTCGTCCCGGTGACCGTGGTCAAGGCCGGACCCTGCGTCGTGACCCAGGTCCGCACCGCCGACCGCGACGGCTACGACGCCGTCCAGATCGCCTTCGGCGAGATCGACCCGCGCAAGGTGAACAAGCCCCTCAAGGGCCACTTCGCCAAGGCCGGCGTCACCCCCCGCCGTCACCTGGTGGAGATCCGCACCGCCGACGCCTCCGAGTACACCACCGGCCAGGAGGTCACGGCCGAGGTGTTCGAGTCCGGCCTCAAGGTCGACGTGACCGGGAAGTCCAAGGGCAAGGGCACCGCCGGTGTCATGAAGCGCCACGGCTTCCGCGGTGGCAAGGCCTCCCACGGTGCCCACCGCGTGCACCGCAAGCCCGGCTCCATCGGTGGCTGCGCCACTCCCGGCCGCGTGTTCAAGGGCATGCGGATGGCCGGTCGCGCCGGCAACGAGCGGGTGACCACCCAGAACCTGACCGTCCACGCCGTTGACGCGGAGAAGGGACTGCTGCTCATCAAGGGCGCGGTTCCCGGTCCGAACGGCGGCCTCGTCCTGGTCCGCACCGCGGCCAAGGGGGCCTGAGGTTAAACGATGACCACCAACATTGACATCCTCTCGCCGGCCGGCGACAAGACCGGTTCCGTCGAACTCCCCGCGGAGATCTTCGGCGTTCAGGTCAGCATTCCGCTGATCCACCAGGTCGTCGTCGCCCAGCTGGCCGCGGCCCGCCAGGGTACGCACAAGACCAAGACCCGCGGCGAGGTTCGCGGCGGTGGCCGCAAGCCGTACCGCCAGAAGGGCACCGGCCGCGCGCGCCAGGGCTCGACCCGCGCCCCGCAGTTCGCCGGTGGTGGCGTGGTCCACGGCCCCGTGCCGCGTGACTACTCCCAGCGGACCCCCAAGAAGATGAAGGCCGCCGCCCTGCGCGGTGCCCTCTCCGACCGGGCCCGCCACCAGCGCGTTCACGTCGTCTCCGGCGTCGTGGACGGCGAGGTCTCGACCAAGGCCGCCAAGACCCTCTTCGGGAAGATCAGCGAGCGCAAGAACCTGCTCCTGGTCGCCGAGAAGGGCGAGCGCGAGGCCTGGCTGTCGGCCCGCAACCTGCCGCAGGTCCACATCCTCGAGCCGGCTCAGCTGAACACGTACGACGTGCTCGTCTCCGACGACGTGGTCTTCACCAAGGCCGCCTTCGACAGCTTCGTCGCCGGCCCGACCGAGTCCGAAGGGAGCGAGGCCTGATGAGCGAGGCGACCTCCGCCACCGCCGAGGGCGTGACCAGCAAGACCTTCACGGACCCCCGTGACGTCCTGCTCCGCCCCGTGGTCTCCGAGAAGAGCTACGCGCTGCTGGACGAGAACAAGTACACGTTCGTCGTCGACCCGCGCGCCAACAAGACCCAGATCAAGCAGGCCGTCGAGACGGTCTTCTCGGTCAAGGTCGCCGGGGTGAACACCATCAACCGGCAGGGCAAGCGCAAGCGCACCCGCACCGGTTACGGCAAGCGCGCGGACACCAAGCGCGCCATCGTGACCCTCGCCGAGGGCGAAACCATCGACATCTTCGGCGGCCCGGTCTCCTGACGGAGGTCCGAGCCGTCCGATACCGGACGAGGACGTAAGAATGGGTATCCGCAAGTACAAGCCGACGACTCCGGGCCGTCGTGGCGCCAGTGTCGCCGACTTCGTCGAGATCACGCGGTCCACGCCGGAGAAGTCGCTGGTCCGCCCGCTGCACAGCAAGGGTGGTCGGGACAACTCCGGCCGGGTGGCCGTCCGTCACCAGGGTGGTGGCCACAAGCGGGCCTACCGCCTGATCGACTTCCGTCGGCACGACAAGGACGGCGTGCCGGCCAAGGTCGCGCACATCGAGTACGACCCGAACCGCACCGCGCGCATCGCGCTGCTGCACTACGCCGACGGCGAGAAGCGCTACATCATCGCGCCGGCCGGCCTGAAGCAGGGCGACCGCATCGAGAACGGTCCGGGCGCCGACATCAAGCCCGGCAACAACCTGCCGCTGCGTCACATCCCGGTGGGTACGGTCATCCACGCCATCGAGCTGCGGCCCGGCGGCGGCGCCAAGTTCGCCCGTTCCGCGGGTGCCTCGGTGCAGCTGCTGGCGCGCGAGGGGCGCATGGCGCACCTGCGCATGCCCTCCGGTGAGATCCGCCTGGTCGACGTCCGCTGCCGCGCCACCGTCGGCGAGGTCGGCAACGCCGAGCAGTCGAACATCAACTGGGGCAAGGCCGGCCGGATGCGCTGGAAGGGCGTCCGCCCGAGCGTTCGCGGTGTGGTCATGAACCCCGTGGACCACCCGCACGGCGGTGGTGAGGGCAAGACCTCCGGTGGTCGCCACCCGGTCTCGCCCTGGGGCAAGAAGGAAGGACGTACTCGCTCGCCGAAGAAGGCCAGCAACAAGTACATCGTCCGCCGCCGCAAGACGAACAAGAAGCGCTAGGAGCAGGCCACGATGCCGCGCAGTCTGAAGAAGGGGCCCTTCGTCGACGACCACCTGAGCAAGAAGGTGGACGCCCAGAACGAAGCCGGCACCAAGAACGTCATCAAGACCTGGTCCCGCCGCTCCATGATCGTCCCGGCGATGCTCGGGCACACGATCGCGGTGCACGACGGTCGCAAGCACGTCCCGGTGTTCGTCACCGAGTCGATGGTCGGCCACAAGCTCGGCGAGTTCGCGCCGACCCGCACCTTCCGCGGCCACGTGAAGGACGACCGCAAGTCGCGTCGTCGCTGACCGGCGGGTTGCGAGACAAGATGATTGACACCGAAGGGACAACCATGGAAGCCAGGGCCCAGGCGCGGTACATCCGCGTCACGCCCATGAAGGCCCGCCGTGTGGTGGACCTCATCCGTGGCATGGACGCCACGGAGGCCCGGGCGGTCCTGCGTTTCGCCCCGCAGGCCGCGAGCGTGCCGGTTGGCAAGGTGCTGGACAGCGCCATCGCCAACGCCGCGCACAACTACGACCACACCGATGTCGACACGCTCTTCGTCAAGGAGGCGTACGTCGACGAGGGCCCGACCCTCAAGCGGTTCCGTCCGCGCGCGCAGGGTCGCGCCTACCGGATCCGGAAGCGGACCAGTCACATCACCGTGGTCCTCGGCAGCAAGGAAGGGACCCGGTAATGGGACAGAAGGTCAACCCGCACGGGTTCCGGCTCGGCATCACCACCGACTTCAAGTCGCGCTGGTACGCCGACAAGCTGTACAAGGACTACGTCAAGGAAGACGTCGCGATCCGTCGCATGCTCACCAGTGGCATGGAGCGGGCCGGCATCTCCAAGGTGGAGATCGAGCGCACCCGTGACCGGGTTCGCGTCGACGTCCACACCGCCCGGCCGGGCATCGTCATCGGCCGTCGCGGTGCCGAGGCCGACCGTCTCCGGGGCAACCTGGAGAAGCTGACCGGCAAGCAGATCCAGTTCAACATCCTCGAGGTGAAGAACCCGGAGCTCGACGCCCAGCTGGTGGCCCAGGCCGTCGCCGAGCAGCTCGCCTCCCGCGTCTCCTTCCGGCGGGCCATGCGCAAGAGCATGCAGTCCACCCTGAAGGCCGGCGCCAAGGGCATCAAGATCATGTGCAGCGGTCGGCTCGGCGGCGCGGAGATGTCCCGCTCCGAGTTCTACCGCGAGGGCCGCGTGCCCCTGCACACCCTGCGCGCCAACGTGGACTACGGCTTCTTCGAGGCCCGTACCTCCTTCGGCCGCATCGGCGTGAAGGTGTGGATCTACAAGGGCGATGTGAAGAACATCTCCGAGGTCCGCGCCGAGAACGCCGCCGCCCGGGCCGGCAACCGTCCCTCGCGCGGCGGTTCCGACCGTCCGGCGCGCGGCGGTCGCGGCGAGCGCGGCGGTCGTGGTCGCAAGCCGCAGCAGCAGAACGCTCCGGCCGAGGCCGCACGGGCCGAGACCGGCGCCGCGGCGGCGTCGCCCGACAGCTCCGGAAAGGAGGGCTGACCCCATGCTGATCCCGCGCAGGGTCAAGCACCGCAAGCAGCACCACCCCAAGCGCAAGGGCATGGCCAAGGGCGGCACCGAGGTCGCGTTCGGCGAGTGGGGCATCCAGGCGGTCACCGCCGCCTACGTGACGAACCGGCAGATCGAGGCCGCGCGTATCTCGATGACCCGGCACATCAAGCGTGGCGGCAAGGTGTGGATCAACATCTACCCCGACCGTCCGCTGACCAAGAAGCCCGCCGAGACCCGCATGGGTTCCGGTAAGGGTTCGCCGGAGTGGTGGGTCGCGAACGTCAAGCCCGGTCGGGTGATGTTCGAGCTGTCCTACCCGAACGAGAAGATCGCCCGTGAGGCGCTGATCCGCGCCTCGCACAAGCTTCCGATGAAGTGCCGGATCGTGCGGCGCGAGGCAGGGGAGGCGTGATGGCTGCCGGTACCAAGACGGCCGAGCTGCGCGAGCTGAACAACGAGGAACTCGTCGTGAAGCTGCGCGAGGCCAAGGAGGAGCTGTTCCGCCTCCGCTTCCAGGCGGCGACCGGGCAGCTGGAGAACAACAGCCGGCTCAAGGCCGTCCGCAAGGACATCGCCAGGATCTACACCCTGATGCGTGAGCGCGAGCTGGGCATCGAGACGGTGGAGAGCGCCTGATGAGTGAGAAGAATGTGACTGCCGAGAACGCCGGCGAGCGTGGTCGCCGCAAGACCCGTGAGGGTCTGGTCGTCAGCGACAAGATGGACAAGACCGTCGTCGTCGCCGTCGAGGACCACGTCAAGCACGCCCTGTACGGCAAGATCATCCGCCGTACCAACAAGCTCAAGGCGCACGACGAGCAGAACGCCGCGGGCATCGGCGACCGGGTCCTGTTGATGGAGACCCGTCCGCTGTCCGCGACCAAGCGCTGGCGCATCGTCGAGATCCTCGAGAAGGCCAAGTAACCACCTGAGTTTTCTCAGGACCAGTTCCGCCAGGCTCGGTGGGGCCGTTCGCGGTCATCCGTGACGGCCCCGCCGGGAACCGGCAGACGATCAGGAGAGAGACGTGATCCAGCAGGAGTCGCGACTGCGGGTCGCCGACAACACCGGTGCGAAGGAGATCCTTTGCATCCGGGTGCTCGGTGGCTCGGGTCGGCGCTACGCGGGCATCGGCGACGTCATCGTCGCCACCGTCAAGGACGCGATCCCCGGCGGCAACGTGAAGAAGGGTGACGTCGTCAAGGCCGTCATCGTTCGCGCCGTCAAGGAGCGTCGTCGTCCGGACGGCTCGTACATCCGCTTCGACGAGAACGCCGCCGTGATCCTCAAGAACGACGGCGACCCCCGCGGTACCCGTATCTTCGGCCCCGTCGGCCGCGAGCTGCGCGAGAAGAAGTTCATGAAGATCATCTCGCTGGCGCCGGAGGTGCTGTAACCGATGAAGATCAAGAAGGGCGACCTGGTCCAGGTCATCACCGGCAAGGACAAGGGCAAGCAGGGCAAGGTCATCGTGGCCTACCCCCGCGAGGACCGTGTCCTGGTCGAGGGTGTCAACCGGGTCAAGAAGCACACCAAGGCCGGGCAGACCGCCCGCGGGTCGAAGACCGGCGGCATCGTGACCACCGAGGCCCCCATCCACGTGAGCAACGTCGCGCTCGTCGTGGAGCAGGACGGCAAGAAGGTCACCACCCGCGTGGGCTACCGCTTCGACGACGAGGGCAACAAGATCCGCGTTGCCAAGCGGACCGGTGAGGACATCTGATGACTGCCACCACCTACGCACCGCGCCTGAAGCAGCGGTACCGCGAGGAGATCCAGGGCAAGCTGCGCGAGGAGTTCTCCTACGAGAACGTCATGCAGATCCCGGGTCTGACCAAGATCGTGGTCAACATGGGTGTGGGCGACGCCGCCCGCGACTCCAAGCTGATCGAGGGCGCCGTGCGCGACCTCACCACGATCACCGGCCAGAAGCCGGCCGTCACCAAGGCCCGCAAGTCCATCGCGCAGTTCAAGCTGCGCGAGGGCCAGCCGATCGGCGCGCACGTCACGCTGCGCGGCGACCGCATGTGGGAGTTCCTGGACCGGCTGCTGTCGCTGGCGCTGCCGCGCATCCGCGACTTCCGGGGTCTGTCGCCCAAGCAGTTCGACGGCCGCGGCAACTACACCTTCGGTCTCACCGAGCAGGTCATGTTCCACGAGATCGACCAGGACAAGATCGACCGGGTCCGGGGCATGGACATCACCGTGGTCACCACGGCGACCAACGACGAAGAGGGCCGCGCCCTCCTGCGTCACCTCGGATTCCCGTTCAAGGAGGCGTGAGCCATGGCGAAGAAGGCCCTGATTGCCAAGGCGGCCCGCAAGCCCAAGTTCGCCGTGCGTGCCTACACGCGCTGCCAGCGTTGCGGCCGGCCGCACTCCGTGTACCGCAAGTTCGGCCTGTGCCGTGTGTGCCTGCGCGAGATGGCGCACCGCGGCGAGCTGCCGGGCGTGACGAAGAGCTCCTGGTAACCGCCACCCGGCGGGCACCGGAACTCTCTCGGCAAGCAGTCGGACGGCGGGTCGGCCCGATTTTTCCCACCAACGGTTCGGTGAACTAAGGTGGAAGGGTTGGGCGCCCGCCGCCCCGAATCGACTTACTACGCCGTAGGTCCCCGCTCCACACCCGTCCCGCCCAACGCGGGGAGAGGGACGGAGCAGACAGGAAACCCCGGCGAGAGAGGCCCAAGGCCATCACATGACCATGACTGATCCGATCGCAGACATGTTGACGCGTCTGCGGAACGCCAACTCGGCCTACCACGACTCCGTGGTGATGCCGCACAGCAAGATCAAGTCGCACATCGCGGAGATCCTCCAGCAGGAGGGTTACATCACCGGCTGGAAGACCGAGGACGCCCGGGTCGGCCGGAACCTGGTCCTGGAGCTGAAGTACGGCCCCAACCGCGAGCGCTCGATCGCCGGCCTGAAGCGGATCTCCAAGCCGGGCCTTCGGGTCTACGCCAAGTCCACCGCGCTGCCGCGGGTGCTCGGCGGCCTCGGCGTGGCGATCATCTCCACGTCGCACGGCCTGCTCACCGACAAGCAGGCGCAGAAGAAGGGCGTGGGCGGGGAAGTCCTCGCCTACGTCTGGTAACGGAAGGGAACGGAGGACAAGCAATGTCGCGTATCGGCAAGCTCCCCATCCAGGTTCCCGCCGGTGTGGACGTCACCATCGACGGCCGGACGGTCGGCGTGAAGGGCCCCAAGGGGAACCTCTCGCACACCGTCGCCGAGCCCATCGAGGTCGCGCGGGCCGAGGACGGCGCCATCGTCGTCAGCCGCCCCAACGACGAGAACCGGAACAGGGCCCTGCACGGCCTGTCCCGCACGCTGGTGGCGAACATGATCACTGGCGTGACCGAGGGGTACAGCAAGCGCCTGGAGATCAGCGGTGTGGGTTACCGCGTCCAGGCCAAGGGCTCGAACCTCGAGTTCTCCCTGGGCTACAGCCACCCGATTCTGGTCGAGGCTCCCGAGGGCATCAGCTTCGCGGTCGAGACCCCGACCCGGCTGACCGTTCAGGGCATCGACAAGCAGAAGGTCGGCGAGGTCGCGGCGAAGATCCGCAAGCTTCGCAAGCCCGACCCGTACAAGGCCAAGGGCATCAAGTACGAGGGCGAAGTCATCCGCCGCAAGGTCGGAAAGGCTGGTAAGTAAGCCATGGCATACGGTGTGAAGATCGCCAAGGGTGACGCCCGGAAGCGTGCCGCAGCCAAGCGCCGGCACATCCGCATCCGCAAGAAGATCTCGGGCACCCCGGAGCGTCCGCGCCTGGTCGTGACCCGTTCCAACCGCCACGTGGTGGCTCAGGTCATCGACGACATCGCGGGCCACACGCTGGCCTCCGCCTCGTCCATGGACGCCTCCATCCGCGGCACCGACGGCGACAAGAGCGCGCAGGCCCAGCGGGTCGGCGCCCTGGTCGCCGAGCGGGCGAAGGCGGCCGGCGTCGAGGCCGTCGTCTTCGACCGGGGTGGCAGCAGGTACGCCGGGCGGGTCGCCGCTCTGGCCGACGCCGCCCGTGAGGCCGGTCTCAAGTTCTGAGCCGGTTCCGTTGCCAACAGCTGGCTGAGCGGACAAGACGAGAGAGGTAATTCCAATGGCTGGACCCCAGCGCCGCGGTGGCGGCGCCGGTGGCGGCGAGCGGCGGGACCGGAAGGGCCGGGACGGCGGCGCGGCCGCCGAGAAGACCGCGTACGTCGAGCGCGTCGTCGCGATCAATCGCGTCGCCAAGGTCGTGAAGGGTGGTCGTCGCTTCAGCTTCACCGCGCTGGTCGTGGTGGGCGACGGTGACGGCACCGTGGGTGTCGGTTACGGCAAGGCGAAGGAGGTTCCGGCCGCCATCGCCAAGGGTGTGGAGGAGGCCAAGAAGTCCTTCTTCAAGGTGCCGCGGATCCAGGGCACCATCCCGCACCCGATCCAGGGCGAGAAGGCCGCGGGCATCGTCCTGCTGAAGCCCGCCTCCCCCGGTACCGGTGTGATCGCCGGTGGTCCGGTGCGCGCCGTCCTGGAGTGCGCCGGTATCCACGACGTGCTGAGCAAGTCGCTCGGCTCGTCCAACCCCATCAACATCGTGCACGCCACGGTGGCCGCTCTGCGGGGCCTGCAGCGCCCCGAGGAGATCGCCGCCCGTCGTGGCCTGCCGCTGGAGGACGTCGCCCCCGCCGCTCTGCTGCGGGCGCGGGCAGGGGTGGGTGCGTGATGGCTCGCCTGAAGATCACCCAGACCAAGTCCTACATCGGCAGCAAGCAGAACCACCGCGAGACGCTGCGCTCCCTCGGGCTCAAGCGCATCAACGACGTGGTGGTCAAGGAGGACCGTCCGGAGATCCGCGGCATGGCGAACACCGTGCGGCACCTCGTGACGGTCGAGGAGGTGGACTGACATGGCGGGCGAGAACGCCGACAAGCCGCTGAAGATCCACAACCTGCGGCCCGCCCCGGGGGCGAAGACCGCCAAGACCCGCGTGGGTCGTGGTGAGGCCTCCAAGGGCAAGACCGCCGGTCGCGGCACCAAGGGCACCAAGGCCCGTTACCAGGTGAAGGCCGGCTTCGAGGGCGGTCAGCTGCCGCTGCACATGCGGCTGCCGAAGCTCAAGGGCTTCAAGAACCCCGCCCACAAGCAGTTCCAGGTCGTCAACCTGGACCGCCTGGCCGTCCTCTACCCCGAGGGTGGCGAGGTGACCGTGCCGGACCTGGTGGCCAAGGGCGCGGTGCGCGACAACGAGCTGGTGAAGGTTCTCGGCAACGGTGAGATCTCCGTGGCGCTGCAGGTGACGGTCGACGCCGTCTCCGGCTCCGCGAAGGAGAAGATCACCGCCGCCGGCGGAACCGTCAACGAGCTGCTCTGAGCCTCGGCTCGGGGCGTGTGAAACAGATGTGACCGGGGGCGCTTCGAACAGGCGTCCCCGGTCACGCGTATGCGGCGTCATTCCCGCATCGCCATACGGCCGGTAAGGTGGCCTGCGGTGCCGTGCCCGGGGCCCACCGTGTCGTGGTCCCGGGCCCTTTCCGGAGGCCTTCGGGGGCACCCCCGCAATTCCCTCAGTATCCGTGGAACTACAAGACCGTCACCTCTCGCGAGGCCTTCGCGGGGGGCGCAGGAGGAACCGTGCTCACCGCGTTCGCCCGGGCGTTCCAGACGCCCGACCTGCGCAAGAAGCTGCTCTTCACGCTCGGCATCGTGGTGCTGTTCCGGTTCGGGGCACACGTTCCCACGCCCGGCGTGAGCTATCAGAACGTCCAGTACTGCGTGGAACAGATCGAGGACAGCAACGCGGGTCTCTTCGGTCTGGTCAACATGTTCAGTGGTGGCGCCCTGATGCAGCTCACCATCTTCGCGCTGGGGATCATGCCGTACATCACGGCGAGCATCATTCTGCAGCTCCTGGTCGTGGTGATCCCGCGACTGGAGGCCCTCAAGAAGGAGGGGCAGTCGGGTCAGGCGAAGATCACGCAGTACACGCGATACCTGACGGTCGCCCTCGCCGTGCTGCAGGCCACCGGTCTGGTGGCCACCGCGCGCAGCGGCTCGTTGTTCGCCGGTTGTACCGAACCCATCCTGACCGACGACGGCATGTTCACCGTGCTGGTCATGATCATCACCCTCACCGCGGCCACCGCGCTCATCATGTGGCTGGGTGAACTCATCACCGACCGCGGCATCGGCAACGGCATGTCGATGCTGATGTTCGTCTCCATCGCGGCGGGCTTCCCCGGCGCGCTGTGGTCGATCAAGAACGCGGGCACCCTGGCCGACGGCTGGATCGAGTTCGGCGTGGTCATCGCCTGCGGTCTGGCCATGGTCGGCCTGGTGGTCTTCGTCGAGCTGGCGCAGCGCCGCATCCCGGTGCAGTACGCCAAGCGCATGATCGGGCGCCGCTCCTACGGCGGCACCTCGACCTACATCCCCCTCAAGGTGAACCAGGCGGGCGTGATCCCCGTCATCTTCGCCTCGTCGTTGCTCTACATCCCGCTGCTGCTCGTGCAGTTCAGCGGATCGCAGGGGGCGTGGGCCGACTGGATCCAGAGGAACCTGGTCCAGATGGACAGCCCGATCTACCTCATCAGTTACTTCACCCTCATCGTGTTCTTCGCCTTCTTCTACGTGGCCATCACCTTCAACCCCGAAGACGTGGCCGAAAACATGAAGAAGTATGGTGGGTTCATCCCCGGGATCCGGGCCGGACGACCCACGGTCGAGTACCTGAGCTACGTGCTGAACCGCATCACGTGGCCCGGTTCGATCTACCTCGGTCTGATCGCCCTGGTTCCCGCCGTCGCCCTGATCATGTTCAACGCGCAGGGGGAGTTCCCGTTCGGCGGTACCTCCATCCTCATCATCGTGGGTGTCGGTCTGGAGACGGTTCGGCAGATCGAGAGCCAGCTCCACCAGCGAAACTACGAAGGGTTCCTCCGCTGATGCGTATCGTCCTCGTCGGACCGCCCGGGGCGGGCAAGGGCACGCAGGCCGCCCTGCTCGCAGAGAATCTCGGCATCCCGCACATCTCCACCGGAGACCTCTTCCGGGCCAACATCCGCCAGGGCACCGACCTCGGTCGCCGGGCGCAGGAGTACATGCGCGAGGGCCGGCTCGTACCGGACGAGGTCACGATCGGGATGGCGGCGGACCGGATGGCCGCGTCCGACGCCGAGAGCGGCTTCCTGCTCGACGGCTTCCCCCGCAACCTGCCCCAGGCCGAGGCCCTGGACAAGCTGCTGGGGGAGACCGGCATCGCGCTCGACGCCGTCCTGGACCTCGAGGTCCCCGAGGACGAGGTGGTCCGGCGCATCGCCGGCCGCCGCATCTGCCGGGAGGACAGCAGCCACCTGTTCCACATCGAGTACAGCAAGCCGCGTGCGGAGGGTGTCTGCGACATCTGCGGCGGTGAGCTGTACCAGCGCGAGGACGACCGCGAGGACACGGTCCGCAAGCGGCTGGAGGTCTACCACGAGGAGACCGAGCCGATCATCGGCCACTACCGGGACCAGGGTCTCGTGGTGACCATCCCGGCCCTCGGCGCCGTCCCCGAGGTGACGCGGCGCGCGCTGGACGCGCTGCCGCACCGCACCGTCTGACACCCCGCCGCGGGGGAACCGCGGCGACGCCCCGGGGCCGGGGTGCCCGCTCCGGGCACCCCGGCCCCGGGGCGCGACATCCCCCGGCCGACCCCGGCCCCTTCGATCCGGCACGGAAGAGAACCCGATTCATGGTGGAGATCAAGACCCCCGAGCAGATCGCGAGCATGCGTGCGGCGGGGCTGGTGGTCGCCGAGATGCACCGCCGCTGCGCCGAGGCCGCCGTGCCCGGGACCACCACCGCCGAGCTGGACCGGATCGCCGCCGCCGTCATCGCGGAGCACGGGGCCAAGCCCAACTTCCTGGGGTACGGCGGTTTCCCGGGCAACATCTGCACCTCGGTGAACGACGTGGTGGTGCACGGCATCCCCTCCGAGGGCACCGTGCTGGCCTCCGGGGACATCATCTCGATCGACGCCGGCGCGATCATCGACGGCTGGCACGCGGACGCGGCGCTGACCGTCTTCGTCGGTGACGGTCACGCCCCCGAGGTGCACGAGTTGAGCCGGGTCACCGAGCACTCGCTGTGGGCGGGCATCGCCGCCATGCGGGTCGGCGGCCGACTGGTGGACATCTCCCGGGCGGTCGAGCGGGACATCCGCAAGCAGCCCCCGCCGCCCTCGGGCCGCTGGGGCATCGTCGAGGAGTACGGCGGGCACGGCATCGGCAGCGCCATGCACATGGAGCCGCACGTGCTGAACTACGTCGAGCGACGTCGCGGCAAGGGGCCGCGCCTGGTGCCGGGCATGTGCCTGGCCATCGAGCCGATGGTCACCCTCGGGGACCCGGCCACCCACGTGCTCTCGGACGACTGGACGGTCAAGAGCGACGACGGCGGCTGGTCGGCGCACTGGGAGCACTCGGTCGCGCTGACCGAGCGGGGCCCGCTGGTGCTCACCGCCCCCGACGGCGGCCGGGCGCGCCTCGCGGAGCTGGGCATCGAGGCGGCCCCGGACCCGCTGGGCTGATCACCGGGGGAGGCGCTCCGCGCTCCCGGCCCGCCGGGCGGGGCGGGGGACCCGCGGGACGCCCCCGCGGGGTGTGCCGACGGGCCCGGG